>NZ_MVPX01000505.1:0-15172 GCF_002043085.1 Gordonia sp. i37
CCCTCGCGTTAACCCTGTCTATGCGATCGGGTTACGTGAGTCGGACACGATGCCTTCGACCGCCGAGGTCAGGACGGGACGTGTGGGTGCATGTCCTGCGAGATTTAGCCGAATCCTGTGAGAGGGAACGAATGAGCAAGTTCAGCAAGCTTGGGCTGCGCCGTGCTGCGGGGGCATGCGCCATCACCGCGGCCGCGGCGATCGGTCTGGCAAGCATGGGTACGGGAAACGCCGCGGCGGCTCCTTTGCCGAACGGGTCGAAGGTCGTCACCGGCCTCGACGGAGAAAGCGTCCAGACCATCCGCACTGGTGAGAACGCGTGGCCGGTGCCGTCGCTGGCCGCCAACGGTGCCGGTCGCGCCGCTGAGGTTTCCGGTACCTACACCGTCAAGACCGAGCCAGGCGTCACCGGGCGTGTGTACGTCGGGTTCCTGGTCGGATGCCAGATCAACATCACCGGCCTTGAGGGCGGGCTCAGCGGTTCCCTCGATCTCACGGCTGGGCCTTCGCTTTCGGGTTCGCTGTCCGTCCCGCTCGCACCCGGTCAGGTGAGCACCACGGTCGTCGACTACAAGTCGATCGGTGACGCTGGCATCGCCGCCTTCCAGCTCGACCACTTCGGCATCGATGTTCAGCAGTGCGGTGGCTTTGCGCAGGCGCGTTCGTTCGTATACGTGATGGCCGGCAAGGGATTCAAGGTCGACACCGATAACGACGTGATCGACAGCGACGGCGGCTACATCCAGTCCACCCTGTGGGGCAAGCCCTTCAGTCTCAACTGAGTGCCAGCAGACAAACCAGCAACAACTCTGAGATTTCTCTGCTGCACAAGCAGATAGACATATTCCACGAAGGGGAATCATGAAGAAGATCAGCACACGTCGTGCGATCGCGGCCGCCGGCGTAGTCGGCGCCGCACTGATGGGCCTGACCAGCCTGGGCGCCGGTGGCGCAGCGGCCGGCGCGCTGCCCGGCGCCAACGTCACCAAGAAGCTCGTGGACGGCACCCCCGTCAGCATCCGACTCTATGACGAGAGTGCCGACGTCCATGGCGCGGTCACCAACATCGCGACCAGCCGCGAGGTGTTCGTATCCGGCAAGATCCGCGTCACCGTGGGTGGACAGGCTGATGGTGGGTCGATCTCGGCCGGTTACATCGTCGGATGTCAGCTCAATTTCGGGGCATCATCGGGCGCCAACGGTGGATTGGCCGCGAGCGACAGCGGAGGTGCCACGCCGTCCGCGACCGCTACCGGCGGGTTCACTCTCAGCCCCGGTGAAGCGGTGTTCGTGCCGACTGTAGGCCGTCTCATCGGCCTCAAAGACAGCAGCAGCAACGCCATCAACGTGAATACCTTCTCGGGCACCACCGGTGGTGTGGCCTACAGCCAGGAGAAGTTCGGCGTTGACGGCTGCGCGGGCTATGCGCAGGCGAAGGCTGTCGTCCAGGTCACCGTCGAAACCGACGCCGTCAAGGGTGTTCTCACCGCTTACGGCAGTCCGTTCAGCATCGGCTGACATTCGCGGCTGGATCTCACGGTCCTTCACGCAACAAGGGCGGGAAACCAGAAATGGTTTCCCGCCCTTTGTCGTTCCTTCGGTCGCGGCATAGGGGAGGACCGCGATCCTGCCGGAACGAGGTGCGCCGTGTGGATTGTGCGCGGGTCGGGGGAGATGCGCACTTCCCGCACGGCACCACGGTTGCTCGATTAACCGTGAGCCGGCCGGGTGTTGCCGACGGGACCGACATTAGGCCCGCGACCTTGGGGGTCGTTCGGGGAAACCTGTGAAAGCGCTGGCCGGTCGATCGCGCCGCCCGATGTGGTCGAATTATCCGTTTTCAGTGCGCTGGTGCAGCACTCGGCGAGTGCTCGCCTCGGGCGAGATGTCGAGCCGGCGCAGCAATTGGGCATTCAGCGCCACGACGACGGTGGACGCCGACATCAGGATCGCGCCGACACTCATCGGCAGCACGAAGCCGATCGGCGCGAGCACGCCGGCCGCCAGCGGCACCGAGATCAGGTTGTATCCCGCTGCCCACCACAGGTTCTGCTGCATCTTGCGATAGCCCGCACGCGACAACTCGATCACCGACAACACCGAGCGGGGATCGGACGATGCGAGGATGACGCCGGCGGAGGCGACCGCGACGTCGGTGCCCGCACCGATCGCGATGCCGACGTCGGCTTGTGCGAGAGCGGGGGCGTCGTTGACGCCGTCGCCGACCATGGCGACCCGATGGCCCTCGCGCTGAAGCTCAGAAACCGTGGCGGACTTGTCTTCTGGACGTACACCCGCGTAGATGCGGTCGATGTCAAGTTCGGCGGCGACGCTGTCGGCAACGGCCTGCGTATCTCCGGTGACCATCACCACCTGCACGCCGAGGCGGTGTAGGGCGTCGACGGCCTGCCGCGATTCGGGGCGGACCTCGTCGGCGAGTCGCAGTGCGCCGATCACCGCGCCATCGGCGACCACGTGCAGGATGATCGCGCCCTGCGCGCGCCAGTCGTCGGCAATGGCGAGCTCGTCGAGTCCCATCTCGTCGAGCATGCGTGGACCGCCCACATGGAGTTCGTGACCGTGTACCGTCGCTGTGACGCCGACGGCCGGAGACGATGAGAAGTCCTGTGCGGGTGCGATGTTCAGTTCCTCGGAGCGAGCGGCCTGGACGATTGCGCGGGCCAGGGGGTGTTCGCTGCCGGATTCTGCGGACGCTGCAGCGGTGAGCACGTCGTCGGTGGAGTGGTCCGGCGTCGGCTCGACCGCGGTGACCGCGGGCTCGCCCTTGGTCAGCGTGCCCGTCTTGTCGAACAAGACCGCGTCGACGGTCCGCATGGACTCGAGCGCCAAGCGGTCCTTGATCAGCACCCCGCCGCGCGCGGCCCGTTCGGTGGCGATCGCGACGACCAACGGGATGGCCAGTCCCAGCGCGTGCGGGCAGGCGATGACGAGCACGGTGATGGTGCGGACGACGGCATCGTCGGGCATGCCGAGTGCGACCCACACGATCGCCGTCAGAACGGCTGAGCCCAGCGCGAACCAGAACAGCCAGCCGGCGGCGGTGTCGGCGAGACGCTGTGCCCGCGAGGATGACGCCTGTGCTTCGGCGACGAGTCGTCCGATCCCTGCCAGGGCCGTGTCGTCGCCGATCGCCGAGACCTTGATCCGCAGACCGGAATCGGTGGCGACGGTGCCTGCCACCACCGAATCCCCGACGCCACGCGTGACCGGCGTGGATTCGCCGGTCACCATCGATTCGTCGAGGTTCGCCGACCCGTCCAGGACGACACCGTCGGCGGGTATCGAGCCGCCCGGGCGTACGAGCACCACGTCGCCGACGACGAGTTCGGCGGGCGCGACGCTCACGGTCTGCCCGTCGACCACCTTCTCGGCGGAGTCCGGGAGCAATGCCGCAAGCGAGTCGAGTGCTGATGTCGCCTGCGCCAGCGAACGCATCTCGATCCAGTGACCGAGCAGCATGATGACGACGAGAAGTGCCAGCTCCCACCAGAAATCGAGCTCGTGGTCGAGCAGATGTAGGGTCGATCCCCACGACGCGACGAACGCGACGGTGATCGCGAGCGCGATCAACAGCATCATCCCCGGAGCGCGAGAACGGATCTCGCCGACCGCCCCGCCGAGGAAGGGTCGACCTCCCCAGAGATAGATCACGGTCCCGATCACCGGCGATACCCAGCGCACCCAGTCGGCGGCGGGGAGCGAGTAGCCGATCAGGTCGGCGAACATGCCGCTGAACACCACGGTCGGGATCGCGAGCACCAGCGTGATCCAGAAGAGCCGGCGGAACACGGCGACATGATCTCCGTGCCCGGCGTGACCACTCATCGCGCTGTGACCGGAATGGCCTGCGTGTCCTGAGTGCGTGTGGTCCGGGTGATTGGTGATGTTCCCATGCTGGTCGTGCTGCTCCATGCCGCCGACCATATACCCCTGGGGGGTATGGCGCAACGATGCTCTGGACCGTGGGAATCGGGTTCGGTCAACGGCGAAGGCCCGCATCCCCTTCGGGATACGGGCCTTCGATGGAGGTGTGAGCGACTCAGCGGGAGTGGCGGCCGGGGCCGTCCGGCGGATAGTCGCCGGGGTACTGCTCCCCGGGATACTGCTCGCCCGGATACTGCTGGCCGGGCGGCGGGTAGTTACCGGGCGGGTAGTTGCCGGGCGGCGGGTAATTACCGGGCTGTCCGCCGGCAGGTGGGTAGTTGCCCGGAGGGGGATAGTTGCCCGGCGCGGGGGACGGCGTCGGCGAACCCGGTCCCGGATACGGCGTGGTTCCCGGCCCCTGGCTCGGACGTTCGGGCGGAGTGAACGGGCCCGACGGTGCCGGATCGGAATATGGTGCGGGCGGCGTGCTGATCCGCTTGGTCGTGGTGTCAACGGCACTGCCTGCGCCGGGATCGCGGTCCGACGGTCCGCCGGGAACACCGGTGGGCGGTCCGGACGGATCGCTGAGGTGCGGCGGAAGGATCGACTGCGCCTGCTCCTTGGCTGCCGAGCTCGATCCCTCGGGAGCCAGATAGTCGCGGATTTCGGTGAGCAGCGAGATCTCGGTGGCCTCGGCCTCGTCGGGCTTCTTGCCCAGCGATGCGAGCTTGTTGTACGGAACGATGATGATGAAGTAAATGACGGCGGCGACGATCAGGAAGTTGATGATCGCGGCGATCAGCGCGCCGAAGTCGAGGAAGGTCGCCTGGTTGTCGGTGATCTTGAAGCCGAGCCCACAGACCGAGACCGGGTTGTTGACGGCGGTCTCGCCTGCCTTTGTGGTCGATGAGCCACAGTCGCCCTGGCCGGTGGGGATGGCCGCCAGCAGCGGATTGATGATGCCGGTGGTGAACGCCGTGACGATACCGGTGAACGCGGCGCCGACGATGACCGCTGTGGCCAATTCGACGACGTTGCCTCTGAGTATGAAATCTTTGAAGCCCTTGAGCACTTCCGGTCCTTCCTGATCGGTCTTCGGTGCCGGGTATTCATGCCGCGACGCCCACGGGTGGGCACGGACTTTAAGCAAACTCTATCCAGGATCGTAAACGACACTGAGTATTTCGCTCAGTGAGTCGACAAGACGCACTACAGCAATTGTGTCCAGTGGGTCGTGGTGCCGCCCGGGATCCGGGTGTCGCCGTCGGCGTCGGAGTGGCCTGATCGGTCGGTGCTGACAGCGCGCAAGGTCAGTGCAGAACCACCGCGAGTGGCACGTCGAGCCCTGCTCCGGCAACTCGATGAGCTGCGGTTTCGGTCATCGCGAGCAAGATCGGCGGGTTGCTCGTCGCGCGCGTCGGCGTCGTCGGGCCCGCACCGGGAACCAGCGCGACGATGGCACCCGCGGCCAGGATCTGTGCCTGGGCGTTGAGCACGTCCACGAGATCGCCGGCCCGTAACAATGATGCGACCGTGTCGTCGGCGAGTCGGACCGGCACCAACCGCGCATCGGCCCGTCCGGTCAACTCCATCGGCAGGCGCGGCGACAACAGCCGCGACTCGGTGACGATCTCTCCGGCGCGTACCGGGCCGGTCACCGTATGCGACTCGCCGTCGGCGGTCAGCCGTAGCGCTCCGTCGGGCACGAGGTCCACCGGAATGCGGAGCTCGCGCAGGTCGGTGCCGGTCACGGTGTGTCCCGGAAGCAGATCGCGCGCCGCCACCAGGACCGGCGCATCGTTCTTCGCGCGCTGACCGGTGACGCCGATGGCCACGGCCACCGCCACGAGTAGCAGCGCTGCGCTGCGCCTGATCATCACCGATCGCGCCCAGCCGGGACGCAGGGCGTGAGCGACGCGATCCCGCAGTCGCGGCCCGAGTGCCGAACCACCTCCGAACACGTTCATGACGGGCAAAGTAGCGGTTCTCGGCGCCCCCGATCCGGATCGAGGGGCGCCCTGTGGACAAAAGGCTTGCGGGCCTTGTTCTTCCACAGGGTGGACATCCCGGATTGGACGTGGGCCGTCGTGAACTGGGAGAATGGAATTCGGTGTGCCGGGAAGTCTGGTCGGCTCCGCGCTCGAGATGAGGCGGATTCTTGCCGACGACCGATCAGGAGCCGCCCGTGACGGACCCCGACAACACCTGCACCGACCCCCACGCCGAGTCGGATCCCGCCAAGACCGGCCACACACCCTGGCGCGTTGCCGACCGACGAGCACGCCTGCGGCGGGTACTCGCCCTCGACACCACCAGCGGCATCCTGCTGCTGACCTTCGCGGCAATCGCGATTGTCTGGGCCAACACACCCTGGCGCGAGGCCTACCACCACCTACTCGCGATCGAGATCGGCCCGGAGTCACTCCACCTGCACCTGACGCTGGCGCAATGGGCGGCCGACGGTCTGCTCGCGATCTTCTTCTTCGTCGTCGGTGTGGAGCTCAAACACGAGTTCGTCGCCGGGGGACTGCGGGATCTGCGACTCGCCGGTGTGCCGATCGCGGCCGCGGTCGGCGGCATGGTCACTCCTGCCCTGGTGTATCTGCTGGTTGTGGGCACCACGTCGGACGATCCGTCGGCGCTGCACGGCTGGGCGACGCCGACGGCCACCGACATCGCCTTCGCCCTGGCCGTCCTCGCCATCTGCGGGCGCGGCCTACCGCTGGCGCTGCGCACATTCCTGCTGACGCTGGCCGTCGTCGACGACCTGCTGGGCATCATTGTGATCGCCACCGTCTACACCGACACCATCGATCTCCTGATGTTGGGTGCGGCGGTGCTCGTCGTCGCGGTGTTCGCGCTCGCGGTGCGTGCGCCGCGCACCCGGTGGTGGCTGTTGTTGCCGCTGGCGCTGGCGGCGTGGGCGTTGATGCACGCCTCCGGGGTGCACGCCACGGTCGCCGGCGTCCTTCTCGGATTCGTGGTGCCCGCCAAGCCGATTCGCGGCGAGAAGCTCAGCCGTGCAGAGCTCTTCGACGAGACGGTACGGCCCTGGTCGTCGTCGGTGGCGCTACCGGTGTTCGCCTTCGCGGCCGCCGGGGTCTCGCTTGTCGGCGCCGGTGGTGCGCTCGTGGAACCGGTCTCGCTTGGCATCGTGGCCGGCCTGGTACTCGGCAAGATCGCCGGCGTGCTCGGCGCGACCGCGGTGATGACCCGTTTCACGCCGCTCCGACTGCCCGATGCAATCGGTCTCCGTGATCTCGTACCGATCGGCATGCTCACCGGTGTCGGATTCACCGTCGCCTTGCTCATCTCGGAGCTGTCGTTCGAGGACGGTGAGCATGCCGCACCGGCCAAGGCCGCCATCCTCATCGGCTCGGTGATCGCCGCTGCCCTCGCGGGCCTGCTGCTGCGCTGGGACGCGCGTAAGACCCGCGACCCCGATATGAACCGCGACGGCATTCCTGACCGCGACATCGAGGTCATCGGCGGATAGCCTTCTGACCAGCACAAACCACGTCTACTGGCACTCGGAATGTCCGAGTGCCAGTTTCGGTTAAACTGATCGAGGTTCCTACGTTCCTGTGGAGGTTTTCGGTGCCCACTTACTCGTATGCGTGCACGGAGTGTGACAACAAGTTCGACATCGTGCAGTCGTTCTCCGACGACTCGCTCACCGAGTGCCCTCAGTGCACCGGGCGGCTGCGCAAACTGTTCAACTCCGTCGGGATCGTGTTCAAGGGAAGCGGCTTCTACCGCACCGACTCGCGCAACGGCTCGTCGTCGTCGGAGAGCAGCAGCTCCTCGGAATCCAAGTCCGACTCGTCGTCGAGCTCATCCTCGGACTCCTCGAGCAGCAGCACCAGCTCGTCGTCGTCGAGCAGTGACTCCAAGTCGTCGTCGAGCCCCTCGGGCAGCGCCAAGGCAGCGACACCCGCCTCGGCCTGACGCATTTGAATCACCTGGCGCCGATTTGTGGTGTCGATCGTTCGGGTGAAATTTGGAAATCGGCCACAATGCCGCCGGATTTACGGGATTTCCGTATTCGCCGGGGTTGCCCTGTAGGCACACTCTGATAATTTCGTGTGGGTCACGTCCCCGGGTTCGGGAGGGGCGGCAACCCAAAGGAGTGTTCACACATGGCAGCCAGCAAGACTCGTCGAAACGTCCGTGTCCTCGGAGCAACCGCTGCGATCGTCGGCGCAGGTGCCCTCACCGCAGTGATGGCCGCACCTGCTTCGGCCGGCGTGACCGGGGTGTCGATCACCACGCCGTCCGGCTTTGCTTTGAGTTCGGGCAGCTACGGAACGTCCTGCTCGTACACCGTGTCGGCGAACATCAACAATTCGCAGGCGAGTGCGCCAGCGGTCAGTTTCACGGTATCGAAGAACGGAGGAGCGCCTGTTGCTCTTGGTACCTCGGTCCCGGCGAGTGGCCCCACTGTGACGACGACCTGGAAGCCCTCGTCGAAGGGCGCCTACACCATCACCGCGACTCAGGACGGCGTCAGCCAGTCGACGACAGCCAACGTGACCGGCACCGGGATTCAGCTTCCGTCCCCGGTGGGCGGTGGCAACTGCCTCGTCCTGCCGTTCTGACTCTCAGCGCGAATCTCTCCGAAAAGGGAACCACGAGTCGTCGTGGTTCCCTTTTTACGTCGGTGACCGCAGCCGTGTGAACCCACCACCCGGCGTGAGCGCCCACCCCATCGCCACGTCATAGGCGTCGGCGGGTAAATCGTCGACCAGCTCATGGTCGTAGACGATGCCGACGAGGGCGCCCGCAACCCCAGCGATGCTGCGGTCGTAATAGCCTGCGCCACGGCCCAATCGGACACCGGTGCGCGCGACCGCCAGCCCCGGGACAAAGGCGACGTCGGCTTCTGAGACCGCGTCGACGCCCAGCCGCGGGCCTGTCGGCTCGAGAAGTCCGAAACGCCCCCTGGCCAGCGAGTCTCGCGCGTCGTAGCGCACCCAGTCCAGCGGCGCCGGCGGTCCGGACGGCACCACCGGCAACAACACCGTGCAACCGCGCTCGCGCAGTGCGTCGAGAAATGCCACCGACCCCGGCTCGGCGCCCACCGGAACGTATGCCGCGACCGTCACCGCGTCGTCGAGCAGCACAGGGCTCGACGCGAGGTGGGTGACGAGCCGAGTCGCCGCGCGGTCACGATCCTCGGGGGTCAATGCTGCTCGCCGGGCTGCGAAGCCGGCCCGCAGTTCGTCCTTGCCCGCCACGGGTTCTCCTTCGCCTCAGATCGCAGGTGCCGCGCGTATCGTAGCGCTGACCAGGTGTGACACCGGTCTCGGTGGCGGCGATCTCCCAGCGTTCGCGAATCGTATCTGTGGCTGCTTCCCGGCAACCGACATTAGGGTGTTTCTCATGACCAGCGTGAGTAATTCGACGACCGAGATTCCCGAGTACCACGACGTACCCGACACCCCGCCGATCCCACGTACCGCGGTGGTCCCGGCCGCGGGCCTGGGCACACGATTCCTGCCGGCGACCAAGACGGTGCCCAAGGAGTTGCTGCCCGTCGTCGATACCCCCGGCATCGAACTCGTCGCCGAGGAGGCCAAGTCCGCCGGTGCCGAACGGCTGCTGATCATCACCTCACCCGGCAAGGACGGCGTGGTCGCGCACTTCGTCGAAGACCTGGTGCTGGAGAACACGCTGGCCAAGCGCGGTAAGGCGGCGATGCTCGCCAAGGTCCGCAAGGCGCCGTCGCTGCTCGACGTGGCCTCGGTGATCCAGGACAAGCCGCTCGGTCTCGGCCACGCCGTCGGATGCGTCGAGGACTACCTCGACGACGACGAGGACGCGATCGCGGTGCTGCTGCCCGACGATCTGGTGCTGCCCGGCGGGGTGCTCGAGGTGATGGCCCGTACCCGACAACGACGCGGCGGATCGGTGCTGTGTGCCATCGAGGTCCCCGGCGACCGGATCAGTGCCTACGGCGTCTTCGACGTCGAAGACCTGCCCGACGCCAACAACCCGAACGTCAAGCGCCTCAAGGGCATGGTCGAAAAGCCCGCACCCGAGGACGCGCCGTCGAACCTCGCGGCCGCCGGCCGATACATCCTCGACCGCAAGATCTTTGACGCGCTGCGCCGCATCAAGCCCGGTGCGGGTGGCGAATTGCAGCTGACCGACGCGATCGCCCTGCTCATCGAGGAAGGTGAGCCGGTGCACGTGGTCGTCCATCACGGCACCCGTCACGACCTCGGCAACCCCGGCGGCTACCTGAAAGCGGCCGTCGACTTCGCCCTCGACCGCGATGACTACGGTCCCGACCTGCGCGAGTGGCTCACCGAGCGCCTCAAGCAGGACTGACCCGCCCTCTGGTGTCGGGTATGCGGCCCTCCGCGCGCCTGACACGCGTGCGCCTGCCCGACGACTAGCCTTTACCCGAAGGTCGACCGGCAGGTACCCCGGCCGATGAGAGTGCGCACGGGCCGGCGGCGGAGTGAGGTGAGATGCGTTCGGTTGAGGATCATCTGTCGTTGGTGACGGCCGCGGCGGTCGCCCCGCGCCCGGTGCGTGTGGCGATCTCCGAGGCCCAGGGTTTGATGTGCGCCGAAGAGGTCGTCACCGAACACCCCATGCCCGGCTTCGACCAGGCCGCCGTCGACGGATACGCGGTACGCGCGGTCGACGTGGCACTCGCCGGGGTGCCCGCACCCGAGGATCTCGACGAGTTCGACGCCGGCGGTGCCGACCTCGTCGATCTCGAGGCGAACGAACCGATGATCGTGTCGTTGCCGGTGGTCGGGGAGGTCTCACCCGGCGCCCGCACCCCGACCCGTCTACAACCGCGGCAGGCAGTGCGCGTCGAAACCGGTGCTCCCATGCCGACTCTCGCCGACGCGGTGGTGCCGCTGCGGTGGACCGACGGCGGGGAGTCGAAGGTCAGGGTGGGTCACGGCGTCGAGAGTGGCGACTATGTGCGACGCGTCGGCGACGACGTACAGCCCGGTGACGTCGCCGTCCGTGCCGGATCGATCATCGGGTCGGCGCAGGTGGGTCTGCTCGCCGCCGTCGGGCATGCGCGCGTCATGGTGCATCCGCGTCCGCGACTGTCGGTGATCTCCATCGGCTCCGAACTCGTCGACATCGACCGCACCCCCGGACCCGGCCAGATCTACGACGTCAACAGCTACGCCCTCGCCGCGGCCGCCCGCGACGCCGGCGCCGACGTCAACCGAGTGGGCATCGCCGAACGGGACAGTTCCCGCATGCGGGAAGTCGTTGAAGCGCAACTCATCCGGTCGGAGATCGTGGTGATCTGCGGTGCGCTCGGTGGACAGGCGGGCGGCGCGGTCGTCGATGCGCTCAGCGATCTCGGAGACCTCGAGATCGTGCGGGTGGCCATGCACCCCGGCTCGGTCCAGGGCTTCGGTCGGCTCGGCCGCGACGAGGTGCCCACCTTCTTGCTGCCGTCCAATCCGGTCAGCGCCCTGGTGTCGTTCGAGGTGATGGTGCGTCCGCTGATCCGCATCGCGCTGGGCAAACGGCAACCGATGCGCCGGGTCATCAAGGCACGCACCATCGGTCCGATCGCGTCGGTCAAGGGCCGCAAGGGATATCTGCGCGGACAACTGATGCGCGACGAACGCTCCGGTGAATACCTCGTGCAGGTCCTCGGGGCGTCACCGACCGGATCGAGTCATCTGCTCGCCGAACTCGCCGAGGCCAACTGTCTGATCATCGTCGAGTCCGACGTCGAGGAACTCGGGATCGGCGACGAGGTGGAGGTCGCCTTCCTCGCCCAACGCGGCTGACGCCGACGAGTCGGCGCGCGTGCCGGTTACCTCCGCGCCGGGCGATGGTCACCGCATAGACTCCCAGATGTGTTCAGGTGGCTGAGTGGTGAGCCGGTCAGTCCGGGGTGGCCGGCGACGCTGGGACCTCTGGGGACCAAGGCGGGTGCGGTGACGATACGGCCGGTGAAGTTGCGAGACGCCAAGGACTGGAGCGAGTTGCGCATCCGTAACCAGAACTCGCTGATGCCGTGGGAACCGACGGGTGTCGGATCGTGGGCGTCGCGTCATCAGGTCTCGTCCTGGCCGCCGCTGTTCGCGGTGTTGAAATCCGAGGCCAAGCGAGGGACGTTGTTGCCGTTCGTGATCGAACTCGACGGCATCTACATCGGCCAGCTCACCGTCGGCAACATCCAACGCGGCGCGGTGCGCACCGCATGGATCGGCTACTGGATCGACGCCGGTCACGCCGGACAAGGCATCACCACCGCGGCCGTCGCGCTCGGCGTCGACCACTGCTTCGGTCCGGTCGGGCTGCACCGGCTCGACGCAACCGTCCAACCGGACAACGTTGCCTCCCAAGCGGTGTTGAGCAAGATCGGGTTCCGACGCGAGGGGCTGCTCGAGCGGTACATGGACGTCAACAAGCGCTGGCGTGATCATTTCCTCTATGCCCTCACCGCCGAGGAGATCACCGGCAGCGCCACCGAAACCCTCGTGCGGTCGGGGCGGGCGGCGTTTCTGTAGCCGATTTGCCGCTGGCGTGGGTCGACGGGCACAGGTCAGCCACCGAAGAACTCAGCCACCGAAGAACACCGCCAGAGCCTGTGCTGACTCAGCGGCCGAGCCGATGTTCGCGGCGCAGACCACCCCGGTGGTCAGCGCGACGAGCGTCAACGCGGCGGCACAGGCGAGCGGCCGTGTCCGGGCGCCGTGGGGTGCAACCGCCGCGGCACGAAGAGCGACGCCGGTCGCGCCGAGAACACCGACGGTGAGCACGCCGGCAATCACCGCGAATGCCGTGTGGTACCGGGCGAAGTCGTCGACGAGAACCTGCAACGGTGCCGAGAACTCGCCTCCGACGGGTGCAACGAGTTCGGCGTGAACCCGACCAGCGATCGCGAGGATCGTCGGGTCACCGCTGCCGGAGAGGAAGGGCAGTAGCGAGGACAACGGTGCGATCGCGCCTTGGATGTTCGCTGCCACGATGACGAGAGCGATCGCGGCGACGGCAGCAGCCGGTAGCGCCCGCAGCGGTCGTCGGCGCGTGGATTCGCTCGTCCCCCGGTAGAGGGCGATGGTCAGTCGACATGCGGAGACGAGTAACGCCAGGCCGATCACGGCTTTCGCGATGTGGAAGCGCCGCCAGTCGTCGACGAGAGCCGTCAGATCGGCGGGTGGTGTGCTCGACCCGCGTTCCCAGAAATGTGCGAACGCCGAGCCAAAAGCCGTAGCCATGCCGTAGGGACCGGGGCCGGTGAGCAACCACGGCGCGAGCATCGTCGCCGCAGCGAGCGCGGCGGTCAGTATGCCGAGGGCGACGATCCGGGCGGTGTTGGTCGTCGGAGAAGGGTGGTGGCGATGAGTGTGCATGACGGGCAATGACTTTCGTTCGGTGATCGGGGACCGCACCATGGTGGACCCATCGGCCGGTGCGGCACATCGGCAGTGGGAACGGTTGCATCGAGACGACGCGTCCTCCGCGCGGACGAGCTGAGAACCGTCCGCGAGGAGGGCGCGTCTTGCCGGTTCAAGGGTCTACAGTTGGCTCCGATGCCGACCCAGATTGCCGAAACCACACGTCGCTGGCGTGAATGGTGGATGACCGACACCGCTTTCGGTGCTGCGGCATCCGACGGCTCGGCCGCCGCGCTCGTCCGGCGGCTACGGATCGTCGCGACGTCGTCGTCGGTATCGGCGATCGTACCCGTCGCGGTCGTGCTGGCTTGCGCCGCAAGCCAATTGATCCAGCGAAGCGGTCCGAGCGCGGAACGTCCGGTGGCCGCGCTGGTTGTGAGCGCGCTGCTGGCGCTTCCGCTATTGGTGCGGCGTCGTCTTCCATTGACGGTGTTCGCGGTGCTCGCGCTCATCGCATTCGTGCAATGGGCCCTCGACCTTCGGTTGGTGGCCGACATCGCCCTCCTGATCGCCGTGTACACGGTGGCAGCGGCGTACCCGGCACGCACGGCGTGGGCCGCGGCTGTCGTCGTCGAGGTGGGTGCGGTGTTGGCGGTGCTGCGATGGCAGGCGAGCGGCTACCGCATCGAATCCCTCGTGCTGTTGACCGGGCCGCTGATCGCGGCGGTGTGCGCCGGGATCGCCGTGCGCAACCGCCGCAATGCGATCCTGGCCGCCGCCGACGGTGCCCAACGGCGCGAGCGTGAACGGCATCAGACCGAACTGCTCACGGCCGCGCGCCACCGGCAGCAGATAGCACGGGAGATGCATGACGTGGTGGCACATGGTCTCTCGGTGATGGTCACGCTGACCGAGGGGGCCCTGGCCACCGGGGATCGCGACCCCGCCGCCACGCGGGACGCGATGAAACGCGTCGCAGACATCGGCCGCCAGGCGCTCGACGACATGCGCGACCTCGTCCGGGTACTGCGTGCCGACGAGTTGCCGCGCCGACCGCAACCCGGTGTCGACGACGTCGAGACCCTGCTGGATGAGTGTCGGCGCACCGGAGTCGACATCGAGTTCGTCGTCGAGGGAACCGCGACCGATGTGTCGGCGCCCGAGGGACTGACCGTGTATCGCATCGTGCAGGAAGCCCTGACGAACGTGCGAAAACACGCCGACGCGACCACGGTTCGCGTGAACCTGGTCTACCGCGGCGACGCGATCGACGTCGAGATCGTCGACGACGGACGCAGCTCCGGGCGCTCGGCCGAGCCGGGGTTCGGACTGACCGGGGTTGCCGAGCGCGCGGCAGTCCATGGCGGTCGGACGGAGTCCGGACCACTGGTGGGCGGAGGTTGGCGGGTCTGGGCGTGCATCCCGACACGACGCGTCGCGACAGGCGCCGACAGATGACGATCCGAGTGGCCATCGTCGACGACCAGGAACTCGTCCGGCTCGGGCTACGGATGGTGTTGCAGGCCGCCGACGGCATCGAGGTGGTGGGGGAGGCCTCCGACGGCGACGAGGCCGTGGCGCTCGTCGAGTCCTGCGCTCCCGACGTGATCCTGATGGATGTGCGAATGCCCCGGATGAACGGTGTCGAGGCGACCCGGCAGGTGGTGGGCCACTGCCCATCGGTGCGGGTGCTGGTGTTGACGACCTTCGACGTCGACGAGTACGCCTTCGACGCCATCCGCGCAGGAGCGGCCGGGTTCTTGCTGAAAGACGTGCGTGGCGCGGAGTTGGTGGATGCGGTCGTGGCCGTCGCCCGAGGTGACGCGGTGATGTCCCCGCGCATCACCCGAGCCCTGGTCGACGCGTACGCCGCGACTCCGCCTGCCCGCACCGCACCCGCCCCGGTTCCCGTCGACGACCTGACCGAACGCGAACGGCAGGGGGGCGGC
>NZ_MVPX01000506.1:0-727 GCF_002043085.1 Gordonia sp. i37
CGGAGTTGTTCGTCTCCGAGACGACGGTGAAGTCGCACGTGGCCAACATTCTCGCCAAGCTCAACCTACGCAACAGGATTCACGTAGTGATCTACGCCTATGAGCGTGACCTGGTGCGACGCTATGGATGAGCAGACGGCGTCGGGTTCCGTAGCATCGGGCCATGACGCAGCTGGAGATCATCGTCCGCGGAAACGCCGACGGAAAATTCACGCCAGAGCGGGCAGTGGTGCACCTTCGGGTGGCAGTGTCGGGGAGTGAACGGGAAGCGGTGTACCGCGACGCGATCGAGGTGCATGCGCGTCTGATCGCGACGCTCGACGAACTGGCCGGCACCGACGCTGTGGCGACGTGGTCGAGCGACACGGTGCATGTCTATTCCCATCGGCCCTATGACGCGAAGGGCAAGCTGCGAGACCTCGTGTACTCCACCAACATCGGCGTCGACATCGAATTCGCCGACGTCGACGCGTTGGGCGGGTTCATCGACGTGTGGGCGCAGGAATCCGGGGTCGACATCGCCGGCGTGCGGTGGGCGCTCACCCCGGAGAACCGGCGTCGGTACGAGGCGGAGTTGCGGCGCGTGGCCGTCGAGGACGCGGTACTCAAGGCGCAGGCCTACGCCGATGCGGTCGGGCGCGGGCCGGTCACCCCGACCCAGCTCGCCGACCCGGAGATGCTCGACGCCCACCAGCCGATGCCTCGGGCGCTGCTGGCCGCCGGGGCG
>NZ_MVPX01000507.1:0-20746 GCF_002043085.1 Gordonia sp. i37
ACCGTCGACGCGCGTTTCATCGCCGAATGATCATGCGCGTCCACTGAGAAGTGCATGTGAACTCCGACCGTTTCGGGGGTGCCCCGGCGCGTCTGCGCAGGATGCGGCGTGTCCGCACCTAGATTGTGGAGTGGCCCGGTGTAACCAGAGTGAAGAAAGGGAGAGCCATGCCGAACTCCGTCCTGTGGATCTGCCTCGTTGCGGTGTGGCTCTTCGTGTTGGTGCCGATGGTGCTCAAGGGTCGCCCGCAGACCAAGAAGACCACCGAGGTCGCCAAGGCGACCCGCCTTCTCCATCGTGGTGGCACCCGAGCTCGCAGTACTCGTCGGCGCGCGGCCGGTGCACACCCACACGACCCGAGTTACGTCTCCGAACGCACGACCGCTCGTCGCTCGGCGACCGCGGTTCTCGACGCCGAGGACGACGACACCGTGAATGACGACACAGTGGACGGCGACGCCGAAGACCGGACTGCAGAAGCGGTTTCGTCTGTCGACTCCGATGCCGACGAGGTGCTCACCGGTGAGGTCGAGACCGACGACGACGACGACACCGAGGATGCGGTGGCCGAAAAGGTCACCATCACCCGTGTCGAGGTCGACGTCGTCGAGGTCGAGGTGGATCTGCTCGACGAGGACGACGACGCCGAACTCGAGGACGAGTACGGCGATGACGAGAACGCCGAGTACGACGATGACTACGACGAAGACGACGAGTATGACGACGAAGGCGCCGAGTACGAGGACGACCTCGACGGTGACTACGAGGATTCCGAATACGACGAGTATGACGATGACGATGAGGACTACGACGACGAAGTAGATCTCGAAGACGAGGTCGACGAAGAACTCGAAGGTCTCCGGAAGCGTCGGGAGGCAACACCTGCCGCGGCGGAGGAAACGGTTCCGGAGGTCAAGCAGGACAGGAAGTCTCGTCGTCGGAGCGCGTACACGATCGATGCGACCGGCGACGCGTTGCGCTACAAGGAGCGCCAGCGGGTCACCCTGGCACTCGCGGCAATGGTCATTGCGGCGATCGTCTGCGGTGTGCTGTTCGGCCAATACGGCTGGATCGCCACCGGGGTGACGGGCGTGCTGTTCGTCGGATACCTGTTCTACTTGCGGCGAACCGTCAAGGCAGAGCAGCAGATTCGGGCGCAGCGCATCGCCCGCGCACGTCGCGCCGCGAAGGCCGACGCAGAGCGCGAGCGCCGCGAGATGCAGACACCGGAGTTCGCTGCCGCCCCACCGCCGCCGCGGCTACGTCGTCCTGGTGGTGCGGTGGTCCTCGAGATCGACGACGAGGACCCGGTATTCGACCATCTGCCGCCGTTCCAGCGGCGTCGCGTCATGCGCGAGGACGAGGACTTCCGGCAGGCCGCGGCCGGCTGACATCCAGCGACTCCGGGTGCGCGACAATCCATTCGCGTCCCGATCGGATGGCGCGGCACAGCGCCAGCCGTTCACCGATGTAGAGCGACGGCGCTCCCAGCAGCGGAACCCACGACAGTGTCGAGAACGGTCGGGGCGGCTGGGGACGCCGACTCATCTGTGCGTCGACCTTGCGCAGGATCTGCGCGATGTCCCACAGCAGACGCAGGGCCGATCGCTTCGAGGTTGGGTTCTCCGGGCCGACCGGTGTCACCGAGGCCGGGAGCGCGTCATCGGGGAGGTCGCGGTCGCACAGCACCGACGCGAGCAGGCGGATCTGCCACGCGCGGTCGGTGACGCCGTACTCGCGGGCGATCGCGACGAGGACCGTGGCCTGATTGGCGAAGCCCAACGGAGTTGCCAGGGGCAACACCTTGGCCCACGCGCCCAGTGCGCCGGGATAGGCGACGGCGATGGTGTTGACGGTGCCGAGCCGACTGATCCACCAGTCGGCTCGATCCTTCATCGACAGCTCCGTCCAGCCCTTGGTGCCCGGCCAGTCGGCGACGTCGAGCGCCTTGGCGACGGTGTGCTGGACTGCGGCGATCCCGGAATGGTCGCCCTCGTCGAAGGTGTGTGCCTTCAGGCCCAGCGGGTCCCGCTCGGCCAGAACGTCAAGGAGCGGATCGATCACCGCGATCGCTGCGTCCAACGCTCTTGCCAACTGCTCATTCGTCATCTCGGCCACGAGGTGCAGGGTAGCGGCACGAGGTCACGACATGGTGTGACCTGGCGTTTGTGAGGTGCGCGGGCGGTGCTGCTAGAGTGTCAACGGTCGGTTTCCGGACCGGCACGGGGCTATGGCGCAGTTGGTAGCGCGACTCGTTCGCATCGAGTAGGTCAGGGGTTCGATTCCCCTTAGCTCCACTGAGATCTCGTTTGCAGGTCGGTCTGATTGTCGAAATGCGGCTCGGAGTCTGAGAGACTGAGGCATGACCACCGCGATCCCGCTCGATGCTGAGGCGATCGCTGGTGCGTGCGCGCGGTATGGCGTCAAGCGGTTACGAGTGTTCGGCTCGGTACTGACCAAGCGCTTCGATCCGGGCCGTAGCGATGTCGATTTCCTGGTCGAGTTCAATAGCGGCCGAGAGAACGTGTTTCATGACTACTTCGACCTCAAATCGGCGCTTGACCAGATCGTAGGGCGCGATGTGGACCTCGTGGTGGCCAATGCGGTGAAGAATCCCTATGTCGCCAAGTCGATCTTCGACAGCGCTGAAGATGTCTACGCGGCCTGACAACAGCACAGCGGGATACATCTGGGACGCGTTGACCGAACGTCAGATTGAGATCGTCGGGGAAGCACTTCGCAACCTTCGGCGGGTTGATGAGGACCTGGCTGCACGAATACCGCACGTACACAAGATTATTGGCATGCGTAACGTCCTTGTGCATGGGTATGCCCAGGTAGACAGTTCCATCGTGTGGACAGCAGCGACGATGGACGTGTCGGACCTGACACCGGTAGTGGAGGCACTGCTCGGCGAGTCAGAGAACGAGCTGCAAACGGCCGACTTTCCCTGCGTCGCAGAGGCAAATCCAGCCGGGGTGAGTGACCAGGAGTAGCAAGTGAAGAATCCAGTCGCATCGAGTAGCTCTGCGCGAGACCCGTCATGTATGTGATCCGGGATCTCGGCGAGATGGTGGTCTGGCGCGATGGTGTCATTGTCGATCCTGGCGGCACCAAACCCCGGACGATTCTCGCGCTGCTGTGTGCTCACGCCGGAAGGCCGGTCCCCGCGTCAACGCTCATCGCCGAGGTGTGGGGCGCCGACGCCCCGGCAAAGACCCAGCGAGCGTTGGAATCGCAGATGTGGCGGTTGCGGAAAGCATTGGTACCCGAGGGCTTTCCGCCGGTGATCATCACCGAACGCGCCGGATATCGGCTCGATCTCGATGAGGTGTCGGTGGACTCGATCGACTTCGAAACTGCCGGCGTCGCGGTGCTCAGCGGTGCTGTGGTGGACCCGTCGGCACTCGACGCGGTGCTCTCGACGTGGCGCGGCGAGCCGTTCACCACGGCTGCGCCCTCCCCAGGCCTCGATCAGGCCCGTCGGCAGCTGGACGTCATCCGGACAGCGTTGCTGACCCGTCGGGCCGATCTGAGTGCGGAATCGGGTCAGTACCATCGGGCAATCGACGAGGCCCAAGCATTGGTCACCCGGGACCCGCTCGACGAGCACGCGTGGGCGCTGAAGATCACGGTTCTCGCCGCGACCGGCCAACGCGCCGAGGCGTTCACCGCGTACCGCGACGTTCGCGAACTCCTCGCGACCGAACTCGGCGTCACCCCGGGAGACGAAATCCGTGCGGCTCATCGCCACGCTCTCGGCCAGCACAATCGGAGCGTCAGACGGCTCCATCTGCCGTCGCAACACACGTCGTTCGTCGGGCGCACCTCCGAACTGGCCGAGACCGTGCGGTTGCTCGAATCGGACCGCGCCGTCTCGCTCGATGGCATCCCGGGTGTCGGCAAGACGCGCCTGGCGCTGGAAGCGGCACGGCGCGTTGCCGATTCGTTCGACGATGGCGTGTGGTTCATCGACCGGAGCACCGATGCGGGCGTGGCCGAGACCGTCCTCACCACGATGCGAATCCAGCCCGCGGCAGACTCCACCGCAGGTCTCGATCAGGTGTGTGATCATCTGGCGACGATGTCAGTGCTACTTGTCCTCGACGGCCCCATGTCGTCCGAGGACGTCGACGTAGTCGACGCGATTCTGCAACGGTGCGCCGCAGTGACGATTCTCGGCTCAAGCGGACCAATGGGGGTACGGGGCGAGCGGGTGCTGACCGTGCACCCATTGACCGTCGACATCGGTCGCACCGGCGGCCCGTCACCCGCTCAGCAACTTCTCGTCGACCGTATCCGCGTTGCCCGTGGCGTCTTCGATCCCGACCCCGCCGACCTCGACGATCTCGACCGGATCTGTACGGCGATGGGTGGATTGCCACTGGGTCTCGAACTCGCCGCGGCTCGATGGCGACGTTCTCGGTGCGGGAAGTGGCCGACCAATTCGGAAGTGCGGTCCCCGAGCCGATCGACCGCGCTTTCCGGCTGGCCTACGAGTCCCTGGATGTCGGCCTGGCGTGCCGGTATCTCCGCCTCACCGCTCTGCGCAGTCCGTTCACCTCGGAGCTGGCCGAAGCCGTGTGCGGCGCCGACGTCGCCGATGATCTGGCTGAACTCTGTCGCCGATCATTGTTGTGGCCCATCCGTGGAGACCGACTCCGGCCGACCCGATTCACCATTCTCGACACGATCGCCGAGCACGCTCGAGGACTCGACCGACCAGCTGCACTCGAGGCGATACGACGACGAGACCACGCAGTCACCGCGCTACTGGCCACGACTCCGATGCACAGCACCGTGTCGTCGGCGCGAGACCTCGCCCGCGTTGACAATGATGTCTCCACGGTGCTCGCCTTTCTCGAGTCCGTCGTGAGCGACCCCGCTCGCCTCGACACCCACATCGACCTGATCGAACAGCTCGGCCCGTACTGGTACCTCTGCCGACGTCTCGCCGCCGGTATCCGCTTGCTCCGCATCGCATCCGAAACCTGTTCGCGGGGCGGGTGTTCGGCGCGTACGAGCGCGATGGTGACTGCCTGTCTCAGTGCAGCGTCGGCATTCAGTCAGCAGACTGCCGAAGCCCACCGGCATCTGACCGCGTTGTCACCCGATGACCTCGACGCGGCGATCGTCGTGGACGACCAGGACCCCGACGTCGGCTGCCGGCGCTTCGCCTTTCTCGCCCTGGCGAGTTGGACAGGTGACGACCATGCCCTGGCCGGCATCTTCGCGCAGCGGGCTTGGGACGCACTGGTCACGGGTTCTCGCGAGGCAGCCATCGTGACCGCAACCAAGGCACTGTGCGAGCTGACGGCCGGCAACGTGGCGGAAGGCACACACCATGCCCACACCGCACTCGCGCTCGGAGCCGAACTGGGCGATCCACTGGCCATCCATCTCGCGGCCGTGATGCTGGGCATCCGAGCTCTGCTCAACGGCGACACCCGCATGGGACTTCGCTGGAATGACCAGGCGTTTCACGCGTACCTCGACGCCGGGGGCGTTCAGATCTGTGACACGGTCGAACAGCGCGGCAACCACCTGGCCGCGGCCGGTGAAGTGAACCGCGCCGGCCGGGCGTTCGCGGTCGCACGCACCTACGCGCTGGACGCGGGCATGGAGTGGCCGCGTCATCCGTTCACGCACGACGCCATCCGCCGGTGCCGCGACGACGAGAACACGGCCTTCGACCAGGGGTGGCGCGCAGGTACTGCCGATGCGCGAGACGCACTCGTCATGGGTGATCACGAGCGCTTCGCCGGCATGTGAGCGTTTTGTGAGGACCGCACGGTCTTCTTGTCACATCACGACCAGGGTCGACGGACCTCGTGATCCGACAACCACCATGGAGGTACTCATGACACAGCACCTGGCGATGTCCGACGAAGAGTTTGACGGACAGTTCAGTCGCACACTGCAGGCCGCGGTCGTCGGCGCCGCCGATCTCGGCGAAGCCCACGCCACCGCTGACCTGATCGGCGGAAGGTACAACACGCAACGCTGGTACACGCACTGGATGGCCCGCGCCGAATCGGCTCGGGAATCCGCCGAGACAGCACACGTCACCGGCCACCTCGTCACCGCCCACCAGTCGTACCTTCGTGCCAGTGAGTACTACCGGCAGGCGTACTACTTCCTTCGTGCCGATCTCGACGATCAGCGATTGCACGACGCCTATCACGCGCACTGCGACACCTTCCGTCACGCCATGGAACTGTTGCCGCACACCTCGGTGTCCATCGTCGCCGACGAGCTTGCGATTCCGTACGCCGACGATCGGTCCGCGGTTGGCGGCCGCACCGGCATTCACGCCTGGCTCTTCCGGCCGGTGACCGACCTGAATCGACTTTCTCCGACCATCGTGATGCCCTGCGGATACGACTCCACTGCCGAATCGGGATGGGTCTTCGCCCAAGGCGCGCTCGCGCGTGGGTACAACGTTCTCAGCGTGGAAGGACCAGGCCAGGGAGCGTCACTCTATCTGCACCGCATCTTCTTTCGACCGGACTACGAGCACGTACTATCGCCGATCGTCGACTGGCTGATCGCCGCACCAGGCGTCGACCCCCAACGGATCGTCGCCATGGGCCGTTCCTTCGCCGGGTATCTCATCCCACGTGCGGTGGCCTCCGAGCCCCGCATCGTCGCGATGATCTGCGACCCCGCCCAACCCGACATGGGGGCGAAGATCCCCGGTGGCTGGAAGGGCCGTATCGCGGCACCGCTCATGACGGCCCTGAGCCGGGTCAGCCGGAAACGGGCCGACTTCTTCGGTGCACGCATGGCATCCCATGGAGTGCGCACCATTGCCGACTACCTCGCGGAACTCACGACCTACACGATGACCGATCGAGCCGCCGACATCGGTTGTCCCACAATGATCATCGAGTCTCCCGGAGATCCTGTCGGTGGGCACGGTGCGGAGCTCTACAATGCACTGGCAGTCGAACACAAGATGATATGCACGCCCGTGGCGGGTACCGGCATCTCCGGACACTGCGGCGGCGTGGGGCAGAAGGCGTGGGACGCGGTCGTTTACGACTGGCTGGACGACTGTCTCGCAGGCGTCGATTCGGCAACCGTCGGCGTGTCCGGAGCGCCACGATGATCTGCGGTCGTCCTTGATCGGGAGCCTGGTGTAGGCCGGTTCGTCACGTCAATGGTTCCTGACATCAACAAGGTTCGTCGTGATCGAGCCGCACCACGACCCCACGGTCCCCATCCACTCGCACTCGGTCACCGGTCCGGAGCAGGTGAGTGCCGACCAGGGTGTTCACGACGCAGGGTAAGCCGTATTCGCGGGCGACCACGGCACCGTGGGAGACCGAACTCCCGATGTCGGTGACCAGAGCGGCGATCACGGTGAAGTACGGCGTCCATCCGACGTCGGTGACCGGCGCGACGAGGATCTCCCCGGGCCGGATATCGCGCGCCTCACCGATCGTTTTCGCCACTCGCACTGTGCCTTCCACGACGCCCCTGCTCGCTGGTCGACCCACGATCCGGTCGTCGGCGATGTCACGCTCGGCGACGGTCAGGCGCGGGGACGGCCGCCCGACCGAGACGTCGTCGAATTCGAGAGAGTCCTGAAATGACAACGCCTCTCGTCGTCGAATGGCGCTCTGTACGAGGTCGGTGATGTCGTCGGCGTCGACGACCCGCCGCAACTCGGTCCGATCGAAGAAGAAGACGAGATCGGCGTCGGGGAGCCGACCGCTCTCGGCGAGCACCTCGCCGAGATGGCGGTAGCCCCGCTTGAGTTGGTGGGCCATCAACGCCATCCGCGATTTCGTCTCCTCGCGTCCACGCGCGCCGCCCTGCGCCAGGCGTGCCAGGAGGCGCATCGTCGACGACGAGTGCTCGGGTGTCGGGGCGCGGCTCGGCTCCCGACCGCGCTGCTCGGTCGCCGATCGCACCATGACCTGCATCATCGTTCCCAGCCCGGCGGGATCGTCGGCCCAGGACGGGTCGCGCATGCACAGTTCCCGGTATCCGCGATGGCCGTGGCGCTCCAAGAACTTCCGCAAGGCGACTCCCGCGTCCCCGGGCGCCGCGCGCAATGCGGTGACCGCGTCATCCGGTGCTGCGGAGAGGAATTCGTCGGCGATGGCTGTGTCGGCCGCAATCTTCTGCACGACCGCATCGAGTTCGCCGAGCATCTCTGCGCTCTCGACCCCCGACGCCCCCGCCATGAGACGGGCGGCCTGAGCTTTGCCCTCGTCCTCATCACGGCCGTCGGTGACCGCCTGGCGAACCATCACGCTCTCGAGGACATTGGCCGCGACGGCCGCGCGTGACGACGAACGGACGTGCGTGAGCGTGAAGTCGCAGTACAACTCCACACCGTCGTCCAACTGCCGCAGCACGACTCGTGGGTCCAAGCTGGTCGGAACCCGGAAACCGGCGATGTCAGAAGGCATCCGGCGGATCGCCGGCCCCACCGTCAGCGCATGGGTGGTCAGCCTGATCGTGTTGCCGAGCTTGCGCAAGAATGGTTGTGCCGGTTTCGGTTGCAGCTCGTCGACCACGCGGCCGCAGATCGAGGTCGAGAACTGTTCCAGCGAGTTCCCCAGAATCCCGGAACTCAGCGCCGTGCCCTCGGTGAGGTTGAGGAACATGTGGCCGTAGAAGTATCCGACCTGCAGCCACGGCGTGTGGTAACCCTCCTGTGCCCGCGCGACGACCTGAATCGTCTGCATCGCATAGTCGATCGCGAATCCGGACACCGACGCGGTCAACGGGCAGAACGCGCCCGGCATCATCTCGCCGATGTTGCACCGCGTGTACACGTGGTCGGCGCCGGCGACGGGGGAGTCCATCTCGTTGAGATCGCCCGGCAAGGTGGTGATCGGTCGGGCCTGCAACCACCAGAGGTCGCCCGACCGGTCGATGGCCCATTCGAGGTCCATCGGTGTGCCCCATTCGTGCGCCGCGCGCAGCGCACCCGCCCTGATCAGGTCGATCTCCTGCGGTGACAAGACCGGAGCGGCAACGTATTCCGCGACCACCGGTGCACCCTCCTCGTCGAGGACGAGGTGATCGGGAGCCGAGGTTCCGTCGACCAGCGCCTCACCGAGTCCGGCGACGGCATCGATCACCATGAGGTCGCGGCGACCCGACGCTGGATCTGCGGTGAACACCACTCCGGCGGCGCGCGAGTCGACCATTCGCTGGACGACCAGATTCATGGTCGCCGCGGTGTGACCGCTGTAGGCGGACGCGCGCGCGGAGTGCACCGAGGCGGCGCACGTGTGGATGGCCTCGGTCAAGGCGTCGATGGAGTCGACGCCGAGCACGGTGTCGTATTGGCCGGCGAAGGACTGTTCGCTCCCGTCCTCCCCGGCCGCGGAGGACCGCACGGCCACCGGAGTCGTTCCGGCGGCGGCCATCTCGCCGAACCTGGCCATCACGCGGTCGAGAGATCCGTCCACCGGGGCATCCGCGACCACGAAACCGACCGGGACGGGCAGCCCCAGAGCGCGCAGACGCGCGAGGCCGGCGGCTTTGCCGCCGTACCGGTCGTCGGTGATGTCGTCGAACTCGACGGTGGCCGCTGTCATCGCGAACCACCCAGCGCATCAACGATTTCGGCGAGTGCCTCGACGGCGATCGGGCCTGGCTGGTAGAGACAGATGCTGTCGGAGACACCGTCGACGCGGTCGCGGATGTGCGCGGCGATCTCGGCCGGCGTCCCACATGCCGCGATGGTGTGCAGCATCTCGTCGTCGATGAGCGCCGCCATCTCCTGCCAACGCCCTTGTTTGGACATCGCGTTGAGTTCGGGCTGCAGGTCGCCCCATCCGTGCGCGTCGAGCACAGGTCGGTATGCGGGGGTGGAACCGTAGAAGGCCAGCAACATTCGCGTCGAGGTGTGGTCATCGTCGTGGCCGGAGGCGACCGACACGATGATCTCGGGGATCACCGTGAAGTCGTCCGCTGCTCGCCCGGCTTTGGCAAGCCCGTCGCGTACTGCGGGCAGTGTCGTTCCGTGTAGGAAGCGTTTGGACCCGAACGGCATCACCAACAGACCGTCGGCCACCTCGGCCGTCACACGGGTGAGCCGAGGACCCAACGCGCCCAGATAGATCGGCGGCGGCCCATACGGATTGGGGCCGGGGTTGAACGTCGGGGTCATCAGCGTGTGGCGATGGTACTCACCGCGGAAGTACAATCGTTCGCCGTCGTTCCACGTCGCGAAGATCGCACGCAATGCACCGACCATCTCCGTCATGCGCTCGACCGGCCGATCGAACTCGGTACCGTAGCGTTTCTCGATCTGTGCGCGCACCTGGGTGCCGAGCCCCAGGATGAACCGTCCCTTGCTGAGCAATTGCAGGTCATTTGCCTGGTGGGCGAGTTGAATCGGGTTGCGCGGGAAAGCAATCGCGACGTTGGACATGAGGTCGAGTCCGTCGACCGACGAGGCCAGCACCAGGGGAGTGAACACATCGAACGGTCCCTCGAAGGTGAAGACGCCGGACGCGCCGGCCTCCTTGAGGAGCTTGGCCCGGTCCACGGCGTCGGTGGGTCCGAAGAGTGCAGTCATGATCTTCATGGGGTTCCCTACTTCGCCACGTCGGTCCAGTCGGAGAAGCCCGACGGATGGTGTGGGCCGATGATGCCGTGCTCGAACAGGCCTGCGCCGCGGTGTTGTCGGCCGTTGGCTTCGGTGCACATCGCACTCCCGACGTGATCGATGAGGCTGAAGGGTGCGCGGGCCATCACCTGCTCGTCCGTCAGATCGAAGGTGACGCGTTCGGCGAATGACCCTTCTTTCCACGTGCCGTGCGCCCACGTCGAATCGCCACCGTATCCCGACCCGAAGGCGATGGGCGCGAACAACTTCGACTCGACGTCGAGGGAGATCTGCTCGCCCGCGCGATTGAGGAACTCGATGTGCGCGCCGTGCGGAATCCTGGTCCCGGCGGTGTAGTGGATGGTGACCCGTACGCCGTCGAGTTGCTCGATTCGCCCATCGCGCCACCGGCGAGTGCAGTCGTAGAGACTGCGGTGACCGTCGGGGTCCTCCTGCAGGATGAGGAACAGGACGAAGTCGTCGAACGCCAAGGGCAGGTAGAGCCACCACATTCCGCGGAAAGCGGTGTCGGGACGTCCGGGCGGTTCCGGCTCACCGACCGGCCGGATACCCCACGACCGGTCGCGGCTCGCCACACTGGTGTCGTGCTCGACGGTCAGGCGTTCCCCGTCGACGTCGATCCATCCCTCCCAGGAACCCACTTGGGCAAAGCGGCACGCCTGCAACGTCACTCGCCGCTCGGTGAGCATGGTGTGCGGCTTTTCCAGCGCTGCCGGGAACAATCCGCGCCAGGTGAGGTCGGCGGCGATGCCCTCGGTCTCTGCGAGGGTCAGATGCATCTCCTGCAGTGGCTCGACGACGTCGAGGCGATATCCGTTGACGTTCTGATGAAGTCGGTCGTCGTCGATCGCGTCGCTCAGATGAACCGCGGTCTGGATGTCGCCGCGGCGGACGACGAAGTAGGCGTCCTTGACGCCCAGGCGCGGGTAGTAGCCGATGCCGGTGAGCGCCATGAAGCGGCCCTCGCGGTCGAGCACGTTGAAGTACGAGCGGTCGTAGAAGTTCCGGTCGGAGGTGGCCGGCCAGGTGATCGGGGCCGGTGTCTGATGGATCGGATACTCGTCGAGTGGGCTCAGCTCCACCGGGACTCCCTATCAATACGATGCACATTGCATTGGAACTAGAATGTGATCCATGACACCAGATCGCCGAGGCGATAACAAGAGGTCGACGCCGGCGGGGCGGCCCCGCGATGGCCGGATCGACGCCGCGATCATCGCCGCCACCCGCGAGCTGATTCTCGAGACCGGTTATCCCGCGCTGTCGTTGTCGGCGATTGCCGCTCGTGCCGGAACGACCACGGCGGCCATCTATCGGCGATGGTCGGGCAAGGCGCAGTTGGTCCACGAGGCGGTGTTGTCGGCGGAGGTCTTGGCACCGCCGAGGGGGTCCGGGGACGTCCGACAGGACATCCGCGCGCTCGTCGAGATCGTGCGCTCGATGTTCAACCGGCCGGAGGTGCGGGTGGCCCTGCCCGGGCTGATTGCCGACACCGTGGCGTCGCCTGAGGTGCACAACCAGATGATCGCCAGGCTGGCCGGCGACCTCACCGCCTTCGAGTCCCGCTTCGGTCAGGAACGTCGCGACGACGATCGACTGCCGATGCTCGCCGAGGTCGTCGCGGGCACCGCGATCTTCCGCATCCTCATTCGCAGCGATGCCGCGCTCGACGACGCCTGGGTCGACGAGATGGTCGAGCTGATCACCGAACGGTGGCCGAGCGACGGCGAGAGGTCGTAACCTGGCTCCATGGGACGCGGGAGCGGGCACGGAGGCTGGCGTGATCGGCTCAGCAAGCTGATCCCGCGACGTGAGAAGCGCGCCTATCACTCGACAAGTGGTGGGTACTCACCGATCGCGCCTCGCAACGAGGATGGGGAGCGCGGACCGATCATGCCCTTCAATGGCAACGGCTGGGGCCGCTGAAGACCCGAAAACCCTTGTCCGACAACTGTTTCGACGCGATACTCGACGTGGGCTGATTGATCGGTCGACTCGGGTTCGCGGCCGGCGGCCCAGCCGGATGCAAATATGGTTGACGCAGACACGCCGTGGCGAACCAAGGATTCGCGGCGTGTCGCGGCGGATCGGTGGGATCTGTATTCGTATCGGCGGGACTCGACCAGATTCCCCGACCGGTGGTGGCGGCACGCGGGGGCCGCGAACGATCGAGTGAACACCCAAGCGCGCGATCAGGATTCGCAGGCCACTCCGTCGCCGTCGCGGTCGAGTCCGGATCGGTAGCCGGGGTCTCCCACATGCAGCGGCGCTGCTCCGGCGGCGCGTGCCTGGGCGCAATTGCTGTAGTAGACGCTCGATCCCTCGTCGGTGGTCGGCGCCGCCGGCGCATCGGTGGTCGGGGTCGTCGTTTGGGGGATGAGCCCGCGCGCCACGGTCGGGCCGCCCGTTGGCTCGCTGGTGGTGGGCGCCGGCGTGGTGGTGCTCGCGACGGCGGAGGCGGTGGTGGTCTCGGTCATCGTCGCGGTGACCGTACTGACCACGGTCCGCGTCGCTGGAGCGGCCGCCTTGTCGCTGCCGTGCATGGCCGATCCGACCCCGCACGAGAACAACATGAGTATCAGGACCGTGATGATCCCCAGCCCGATCGCCAACGGACGCTTCTTGCGGCTGGGAGGGACCGGCAAAGGGGGTGGTGGACCGAATGGCGCTGTCACTGGTGGGGCCTCCTTTGCGCAGAGGAAGTCGCGGGCTGAGAGCATGTGAAGGAGAAGCGAGCGACAATTGTGTCGATTGTGCGCTCGAATCGACCGTGCTCGGTATCCGTTGACCGGACGAACCGGCCCATTCGGTGAAAGGCAAGAATTCTCTCGCTGCCGCCCTCCGACTGCGGTATCGCCCGCCGACTGCGATATTGTCCGACGTCGGGAACCTTCGATCGAGGAGTACTCAATGAAGATCAGCTTCCGCGGCCTCGTGGCCGCGGCCACCGTGTCCGTAGCGCTTGTCGCGGGTTCTGCATTGGGCGCACCCGCGGCGTCGGCGGCACCGACCGGAGAAGCGCTGGCCGCCAAGCAGGCTCTCGACGCGATCACCCCGCACCCCCAGGACGCGGCGAGTGTGGTCGACGGAATCGGCGCGGCGAACGCCGTTCTGAAGAAGCTGGGCATCACCCCGTTCACCCCGACCATCGGCGCCTGCACCGACTTCACCTTTCCATCGGCGCTCGGCGGAGCGATTGCGGGGCCGTATACGCCGGGCTTGGGCAATTTAACCTTTCCTGTCGTCGGTGACATCAACGCCGTCCGGAAGGGCGAGATCCTCTACGGCTTCGTTCCGGTCGGCACGTTCAACGACTCCGGCAACAAGTCCGGAATGCAGGTGGCGTGGTTCAACGTCAACACCTTCCAGGGCGGGTTGGGGGCGCCGATGAGCGGCTTGGCCGAGACTCTCGTCAACGCCGTGGCAAAGCGACTTCAGGCCGCTGGGGTTCCGGAGGCGCAAACCGTGGCAAACAAGGCGCTCGCCTCGGTGCTGAACGCACTGCCGTCCAACGGCGTACGCGGCGGCCTGGTCGACACCGGTTCGGGCACTGTGCTCTCGGCGATCTATGGCACCGTCAACAAGGGCAACGCGACGTGCTATTTCTTCCCGTCGCTGGGTATCGCCACCGCCCGCTGATTTCGACGCACGGACTCACCCACTTTCGCGATTCACGAAAGTGATGAAATTCTTCATCTTGCCGAATTAGGTGAGCTGTGGTTGGGTTTCTCGTGGGCATGATGGCGAATGCCGGAGTGCGCGATCGGTGGGCCGGTCGGTGGTGTTGCAGTAGGGGGCATCATCGACGCGGAATGCGCCGGACCAGCGGGGGGTGAGGTCTGGAGGCGAACCCGCCGAAACCGACATTCTGCCGACGTCGAACCAGCATAATCGGACGATGTCACGGCCCCAGAGAACGGCGGTCGTGGTCCGTAGCGCCTACGGAACCACGACCGTCGAATGGTTTCTGATATTCACCATCGGCACGATTCTCGTCACGCGTGCCTATCTTCAGCTCACCGGCTATCCGCAGATTGGTGGCGGCACATTACACATCGCGCATGCGCTGTGGGGTGGAGCGCTGATGATGATCGCGCTGATCGTCGGGTGGCTGTTTCTCGGTGCCACCGTTCGCCTTGCCGCGGTTGCCCTCGGCGGCATCGGATTCGGGCTGTTCCTCGACGAGGTCGGCAAATTCGTCACCAAGAACAACGATTACTTCTACGGACCGTCGGCGGAGATCATGTACATCCTCGTCGTGGTCGTGCTGCTGATCAGCAGGGTGGTCCGAGATCTCGCGAAACCGACCGTGGCCGAGGCGCTTGCGAACGCCGCGTCGATCGCCGCCGACGGGGTGAGTCATGGTTTGCCGCCCCGTCGACGTACACAGGCGCAGTGGTTTCTCGCCTATGCCGCCGATCGAGGTGGCGACCCGACGCAGATCGCCACGATCCGAGAGTTGCTGTCCACCAGCGCCACCGGTCCCGACCGGCTCGTGGCGTTGCGGGCTCGGGCCGTGCGGTTGATCCCCGGGTTCGCGCGCAGTCCGCGCTGGGTGACGGTGTTCGGCGCCCTGTTGGTGATCACCTCGTTGTGGGCGACCGTGCTCGGGGCGTGGCAACTGTTCGTCGGACACGTCGACAGCGGCGAACTCCACCTGTACCTCGAACTCAGTCGAAACCGGCACGCCGCATGGATTCTGTTCATCAGTGGCATTGCGACGGCGCTGATCTCGATACCGGGAATGATCGCCCGCCGACGCACCGAACGGGCCTGGCCGCTCCGTCTGCTGCGACTCGCCGCGCTGATCTTCACGCTGAGCAATGCGCTGGTCGACTTCGCGCTCGAGGGATTCGGCGCCCTGAGTAACCTCGCCGTCGGCCTCGTCGCACTGGCGGTGATGAATTACCACCTCTCGGCTCGGATGTCGGCCGAGGTCGGCGAATATGGGGTCGGCGAGAAGGGGGTCGGGGAACTGGGGGTCGGGGACGTACGGGTCTGAGAGTGTGTGACGGGCTCTCAGCGATACATGCGAACCAGGGGGCAGGTGAACGGATCGCGTTCGCCGAGCCCGACCTGGTTGAGGTATCGGACGACGATGGCGTAGGAGTCGATCAGCGACGTCTCGGTGTAGGTGACCGAGTGGCGCGCGCAATGCGCCTGCACCAGCGGCCGGACCTTGGCGAGGTTGGGCCGCGGCATGCTGGGGAAGAGGTGATGCTCGATCTGATAGTTCAGGCCACCCATCATGAAGTCGATGATCCGCCCGCCGCGGATGTTGCGTGACATGAGTACCTGCCGGCGCAGGAAATCGACACGTACATCCTTGGGCACCAACGGCATACCTTTGTGGTTGGGGGCGAAGGCGCCGCCGAGCAGAACGCCGAACACGGCCATCTGGAGCAGAACGAACACGACGGCCTGGGCCGTCGTCATCACCACGAAGGGCAGGACGGTCGCCAGGCCGAGCCGGACCACGATGAGTGATAGCTCCAATACTCGATGCGGCACAGGTGCTTTGGATGTGAGTCCTTGGATACTGGCCACGTGCAGGGCGGCGCCCTCAAGGGTCAACAACGGAAAGAAGAACCAGCCCTGGCGACGTGTGAGCCACGCGGCGATGCCCGACCGCTGCGCCGCGACGTCGGGAACGAAGGCGATGGGGCCGTCGACGATGTCGGGATCGGTCCCGATCTGGTTGGGCGCCTTGTGATGACGATTGTGTTTGCCGCGCCACCAGTGCAGCGAGAGTCCCGCGCCCAGCGCCGCCACGATACGAGCCGTCCACTCGTTGGCCGCAGCCGAGGCGAACATCTGACGATGGGCACCGTCGTGCCCGAGGAAACCGAACTGGGTACTGACCACTGCGAGCAGCACGGCGAGTGCCGGTTGCCACCACGACTCACCCAGGAGGAGAACCATCGTCCAGAGTGCGCAGAAACTCGCCGATGTGGCGACGACCCGGACCAGATAGTAGTTGCGGCGACGGTCGAGAAGGCCGGAGGCGCGAACCTCGGCGGCCAACTCCGTGTAAGAACTCACGAATTCGTTGCGGGGGGCCGAGATTTCTCGGGTGGGGGACACAAGTGCCTCGATCTGTGGTGCTGCGCGACGGCAGTGGAAGTGGTCGGGCTGACGTGTTGTGCGAGAGCAGAAGTCGGCCACCGGCCCGATCGGCGGGTGGACGCGTCGCGTGGCATCGACTGTGCGGCGATCTGAGCCGTCGGCGTCGTGCGACGCCACACTGAGGTGAGATGTTCGTGCGGCCGGGTCGCGCGGTGTGCGCGGGCTACCAGGCCGACTCTACAGCAGGCGGCGCAATCGCAGCAGAAGACCACCGACGGCGGAGTCGAAAATCTCTACGCCGTCGAAGGCGGTGAAGCGTGGCCGATCGGGCCGGCTATCGGCCGGATCGGCGACTGCTCGAATCGCGTGCCGAATCCGCGGCCCGGCGCTCTGCGGTGTCGGAGAACACGAGCTGGAAAGACATCGGATTCTGTGTCAGATCGTCTGTCTGGGAGGGGTTTTCGTTTTGATGTGAAAAGAGGTTGTGGTCCATCGGGGTCCTCGATGTCTGTGGGTGACGCCGTTCGTCAGGGTATTTGCGAGAATCCGTCATCGTTGAGGATCTCTCACGGGTGACGATCCACACCGGCCGTCGGTGATGAGCGAGGCGAGTGTGTGGCCGCATCGCGCGGTGTGCGCGGGCTACGGGTTCGACCCTACAGCAGCAGACGGCGAGCGGCAGGCGACAGGCCGGTGGAAGGGCGCGGGGGATGGGCGCGGGGGATGGGCGCGGTGGACGGAGCCCGGATACGGCTCGGCCCCGGCACCGAATCGGTGCCGGGGCCGAGAGACCGTAGCGAGACTCTTACAGAGCGCTCACGTTGGTGGCCTGAAGTCCTTTGGCGCCCTGCTCGACGTCGAATTCGACGCGCTGGGCTTCCTCGAGGGTGCGATATCCGTTCCCGGTGATCGCAGAGAAGTGGACGAAGACGTCCTCACCCTGCTCATCGGGGGCGATGAAGCCGAAGCCCTTTTCGCCGTTGAACCACTTGACGGTTCCCTGTGCCATCCTGCTACTTCTTCCTGTTGCTTTGGGACGTCGATGCGACGACCCGTAACCAGGGTCTCATACTTTTCGTCGATACCTGACATCGGAGGGTCCGCGTACGCTTTCGCCATGACTGCAACCCGCGTTCCCGCGAAGTTCGAATCGATGTTCGGCGACGTCGGGATCGACCCCACCTTCGAAGCGGTCGCCGATGAGTCCGGAGTGGGCGTCGATGACGCGCGCGGCGTCCTGACCGGCGCAATCGATGATGCGGAGACGGTCCAGAAGATCGCCGACACCCTGTGCGTTGTCCCCGAGGCGCTCGCCGACCTGATCGCGGATCGGTAGCCGACACACCGACGAGTCCGTCGCCGATTTCGGCGATCACCCAATCCGTCGCCCAAGCGCTTGCTAGGTTGCTCGCATGAGATTCCGGGGGATCGTCGTCGTCATCGGTGTGCTCGCCGCCGCACTCACGCTGCTCCTCGGCTCGGGTGGCGGAATTGCCCGAGCCGATCTGCCGGTGACCTACAACTTCCTCGGCGGTATCCCCGACGAGCTCGCCCACCCGGGCGGCTCCCTACCCGGCTCCAACGATTTCGGCTGTAAGCCGTCGCCGGCGCATCCGGAGCCGGTCGTGCTCGTGCACGGCACGGGTGGCTCACAGCAAACCAACTGGGGCACCTACGTGCCGCTGCTCAAGAACCAGGGATATTGCGTCTTCGCACTGACCTACGGAGCAATCGACGGAGCGCCGTGGCCGGTGAGCGCGGTGGGCGGCATGAAGCCGATGGAGTCGAGCGCGGCGCAGCTCGCCACCTACGTCGACAAGGTCCTCGCGGCCACCGGGGCCCGCAAGGTCGACATCGTCGGCCACTCCCAGGGCACGGTCATCCCGGACTACTACGCGAAATTGCTCGGTGGAGCGAACAAGATCGACAAGTACGTCTCGCTGGCACCGCTGTGGCAGGGAACCAATGTCGGCGGCGCCGCCGTCTTGATGCCTCTGCTGCGTGGGCTCGGGTTGACCGACGCACAATTCCCGCTGTGTCAGGCCTGCGCCCAATTCGATCCGACATCACCGTTTCTGACCAAGCTGCGCGCCGGTGGCGTGTATCTGCCCAACATCACCTACACCAATATCAGCACGCGTTTCGACGAACTCGTCGTCCCGTATACCTCCGGGCAGCTTCCCGGTGGCGCGAATGTCCACAACATCGTTGTGCAACAAGGATGTTCGGTGGACTACACCGAGCATGCGGGTCTCGCCGGTTCACGTCGGGCGGCGTATTTCGTGCTCAACGCGCTCGACCCGACTCACCCGAAACCGGTGCCCTGTGACCGGGCCGCGCCGATCACGGGAAGTGCGTTCTAGGTCTTACCAAGGCCCGCCCGCACTCACGCCACGCCGAGCGCGCGCAGTCCCGCGGCGCTCGCGGCGGCGAGTACCACGACCACCACGATCGGCGCTTTACACAGTGCGGCAACGACTCCGACGGCCACACCGGCCGGACGCGCCCACCCCACCACTTCGTGGCCGGAGTAGAGGGCTCCGGTGAGGGCCACCGACACGAGCAGCACGACGGCGGCGCGGTCCATGAGTGCGGCGGCGCGCGCCGACACCTGGATGCGGTTACGCAACGCCGGGCCGGCGATGCGCAGCAGGTAGGTGCCGATCGCGAGAACCGCGACGCCGACGATGATTCCGGTGGAGTGACTCATGACGTGCCCGCCTCCGGACACTCGTCCTCGGCCACCGTTGCCGACGTCCGGGAACGGTGGCGGACGGTCGCCAGCACCCCGACCAGTGCGACGAGCACGGGCAGCCCGGCCGGCACGAACGGCGTCGCCGCCAATGCCGCGGCGCCACCGATGAGCGCGGCCGCCAGCGTCCCGCGATCACGCAGAGCGGGTAGCGCCAGCGCGGCCAACAGGGCGGGGAACGCCGCGTCGAGTCCGAGCGACTCGGGTGAGGCGACGAGCGATCCGAGCGCGGCACCCAGTGCCGCACCGAGCGGCCAGCATACGAGAATGCCTGTGCCGCAGAGGAAGAACACTGCACGCCCACGTCGGCGGTCGGTCTCGGCGGTGGCAAGGGCGGCGGTCTCGTCGTTGATCAGGTGTGCGCCGACGACCATCGGGATCCCGCGGTCGAGATGGCGACCGACGGCCAAGCCGTAACCGAGGTTGCGGGTGTTCACGAGCAGTCCGGCGGCGGCGCCGAGCAGCGGAGCGCCGCCTGCGGCGAGGACGGCGACGAAGACGAACTCCGACGACCCGGCCAGGACGACGGTCGCGATGATCACCAGTTGCCACCACGCGAATCCGGCGCTGTGCCCGGAGACGCCGTAGGACATGCCGATCACCATCACCGACAGACACATCACCGCGACGGCGCGGATGGTGGCGCTGTCCAGGTCGCGCCACGGCCGGTGAAGCCTCCCGGCCGAGAGAGTCGTACTGTCTGGCGAACGCATGGCCACTATGATGAACACATGGCTCTCGTACGTCAAGGAGAACGATCGTTCGACGAAGCGAACACCGGGTCCGAGGGTGCCTCGGCGTCGGTCGATCCGAAGAAGCTCGTCGCCGCCGGACTCAAGCGCGAGCGCACCCGCGCCGGCCTGTCGCTCGGCGAGCTCGCGCGTCAGGCCGGGGTCAGCAAGTCCACCTTGTCCCAGCTCGAATCCGGCGTCGGGAATCCGAGTGTGGAGACGATGTGGGCGCTCAGTACGGCGCTCGGAATCCAGTTCTCGGCGCTGCTCGACGCCCCGGAACGCAGGGTCGAGGTGGTGCGTGCGGGGGAGGGGCCGGTCATCGCGGCCGCCGACGCCGACTATCTGACGACGCTGCTGTCGGCGGCACCGCCCGGTTCACGTCGTGACATCTATCTGATCCGGGCCGAACCGGGTGCGCCGCGACGATCGGCTCCGCACGCACGCGGCGTCGTCGAGCACGTGGTGCTCAGCGCCGGCCGGGCATTGATCGGGCCGACCGACAATCCCGTCGAGCTCGCACCCGGCGACTACATCGGCTATCCGGGCGACGTCGAGCACATCTTCGACGCGCTCGAGCCGGGCACGGCGGCGGGG
>NZ_MVPX01000508.1:0-1587 GCF_002043085.1 Gordonia sp. i37
CGTCAGGGCCGTCGCCGCACGGCCATCGCGTGTGCGGTCGTCGTCGGCGTCCTCACCGTCGCCGGGGTGATCGTCGCCGTCGCGAGCAGCGTCGCCTGAGACGCGTGTGACCGTGGTGACTCGCGCCACGATTCGCCCATTCTCGCCGCAACCGTGTAGCGTTACTCAACGAATGACTCGCACAGCGCGGAGTCAGACGTCGTAGAACGACTGTTTTCGGCGGTCCCACCCGGGCCCACTGGCCTGCCGGTCGGACAGAACCGCCTCGATCACTCCACTTCATACGGCGAACGAATGCGCGGACCCGCGCGTTCGCCATCCATCTCGCGGATGTGGGTGATCCCTGCGCCGTGAGACTGCCCGAAAGGCACCACACGTATGACGACATTCGCATCCCTCGGTGTACCCACCGCACTCGTCGAGGTACTCGCCGCCGACGGCAAGACCGAGGCGTTTCCCATCCAGGCCGACACCCTGACCGACACCCTCGACGGTGCCGACGTCCTCGGCCGTGGCCGTACCGGCTCCGGCAAGACCCTGGCCTTCTCCATCCCGCTGGTCGCCGGACTGGCCGAGATGGAGGTCACCCGCACCCCGGGTGCACCGACCGGACTGGTCCTGGCCCCCACCCGTGAGCTGGCCACCCAGATCGCGACGGCCATCGAACCCCTCGCAGCTGCGCTGAGCCTGCGCGTCACCACGATCTTCGGCGGCGTCAGCCAGAAGCGTCAGGAAGACGCGATGCGCCGCGGCGCCGACATCGTCGTCGCCTGCCCCGGCCGCCTGGAAGACCTTGTGCAGCAACGCATCGTGCGTCTGGACAACGTCGAGATCACCGTGCTCGACGAGGCCGATCACATGGCCGACCTCGGCTTCCTGCCCGCCGTCACCCGCATCCTCGCGGCCACCCCCGCCGACGGACAGCGGATGCTGTTCTCGGCCACCCTCGACAACGGCGTCGACAAACTCGTCAAGCGATTCCTGAACAAGCCGGTGATGCACTCGGTCGACGACTCCTCCTCGCCCGTCGAGCAGATGACCCACCACGTCTTCGAGGTGGCGGGCGCCGGCGACAAGACCGCATTGATCAACACCCTCGCTTCCGGCACCGGCCGACGAATCCTGTTCACCCGCACCAAGCACCAGGCCAAGAAGCTCGCGAAGAAGCTGACCGCCGACGGCATTCCCGCGGTTGATCTGCACGGCAACCTGTCGCAGGCACAGCGCGACCGCAGTCTGGCCGCCTTCGGCAACGGCTCGGTCCGGGTGCTCGTCGCCACCGACGTCGCCGCACGCGGTGTGCACGTCGACGGCATCGAGCTGGTCGTGCACGTCGATCCGCCGGCCGAGCACAAGGCCTACCTGCACCGCTCGGGTCGCACCGCGCGTGCCGGCAACGCCGGTGACGTCGTCACCGTGTGCCTGCCCGAGCAGCGCCGGGACCTGCGTTCGCTGCTGCACAAGGCGAAGATCCAGGTGACCCCGCAGCGTGTGGACGCCGGCTCCGACGCCGTCGTCACCCTCGTCGGGGAACGGGCCGCCCATGTCACGCCCGCCCCCGAGCAGCCCGCGCCGCAGCGGCAGGCG
>NZ_MVPX01000509.1:0-9146 GCF_002043085.1 Gordonia sp. i37
GAGCGCCAGCCACGGCTTGGCGCCCCAGGCGAAGGCGCGGCCGCCCAACAACGCCGACCCGGGCGAGAAGCGGCCGTGCGCGGCGAGCACGACGGTCTCGGCGTCGATGCTGATGAAGACGTCCGGGTGCGGCGGGTCGGTGGGGTCGATCTCCAGACGGCCGTCGACGAACCGATAGATGATCCGCTCGGAGGTGCGGCGGATGCGGATGTCGTAGGTGGCGTTGTGGCCGCAGCAGTGATGCGAGTCGGCCCACGGGCGCAGCAACTGATGGCCACCTCGTGTCACCAGCGGAGCGATTGCCGGATCGATCTCCCACTGCTCGCCGACGGCACGAGCGATGTCCCGGCCCCGCACGGCCATTTCTCCGATGAGGATTCCCAGTGCGGTATCCGAGCGCACGCGTTGACGTCCGCCGATGCGCATCATCGGTACGCGTGCCCCGAAATGCGACACCGTGTCGAGGAGTTCGTCGAGGTCGGCGAGGAAGCGCTCGCTCAGGGTGCACGTGTCCCGGGTGGGGAGGTTGGCGATCTGCTTGGCGTAGATATCGGCCAAAAAGCTTGGATGGCAGGGCCATTCGTCTTTGCCATGCACCAGGTCGAGGTAGCGGGAGGGTTCGCAGGCGATGTGGCCGACGCAGTCGGCCAGTGACCATCCCCGCCGGGATGCGACGCGCGCATCAGGGGTGTCGACGTCACGGACGAGTCCGGCGAAACGCTCGCCTATCGTTCGTGCCGCGTCGATGTAGTCGAAACGAGAGATCGTTCCGCGCATGCTCACCCCCATTCGCGCCGACGACGTTACTCGGCGGTGGGGAGATGCGCAGCAGGCGATTCACAGGCAAAAGTCAAAGGACGCCAAATCGTGACCGTTCCCGGTTTCCGGGGACATTCCGTCCACGAAAACGTGAGAGCTGTCCACAAATTCGTGGGGATCAGCTGCGGCCGAGTCGGGATAAAATCCCTCGCCGCGAGCCTCCCGCGGGGGTGAGCACGCCGCTCTCGAGGTCGTCGACGAGTGACCCGACCGTCTCCGCGGAGTCGGTCTTGTTGGTGCCGATGAACCCCGACGGCCCACGCTTGATCCATCCCGTGACGTACATGCCGGGCATCGCGTCTCCGGTCGATGAGTCGGCGATGACGCGTCCACCGGAATGGGGCACCACGCCCGCGGCATCATCGTAGGGCAGTCCGGGCACGGGACGGCCCCGGTACCCGATCGACGTCAACACCAGCCCGGCGTCGAGGACCTCGCAGGTGCCGTCGGGGCGGCCGGTGACCACCCCGTTGGCGCGGCCGTCGACGACGCGGATCTCGCGTGGCGCACGGCCGAACGCGAAACGGATGTGCGGAACCGTCGGGGTCGGGCGGGCAGCGATCTCGCCGAGCACCTCGAGTTTGGCGCGAGCGGTCGGATCGGTCGTGCACGCTGGGTCGGGGACGTCGTCGGCGTCGATGGTCACCGGGATGCCGCCGTCGACGAGCCCGACGAGTTCGGGCAGGGTGAACGCCGCGTGTTCGGCGCCGCGACGGCCGACCACCGTCACCCGGCGCACCGCGGATGAGCGCAACGCCGCGAGCGCACGGGCAGCGATGGAGGTACCGGCGAGATCGTCGGGATCGCGGACGAGGATGCGCGCCACATCGAGGGCGACATTGCCGGTACCGATCACCACCGCCTCGGGAGATGACAGGTCGACGTCGAGGTCGGCGAAATCGGGATGATCGTTGTACCACCCGACGAAGGAGGTCGCGCTGGTCACGCCGCGGGCGTCGGCGCCGCCAATCTGCAGACGCCGATCGGTGGGCGCGCCGCCCGCCCAGATCACCGCGGTGTGCCGGGCCCGGAGGTCTTCGAGGGTGAGGTCGCGGCCGATCTCGGTGTTCAGCCGGATCTCCAGACGCGGGTGGCCCGCGATGTCGTCGAACAGGCGCATGACGGTGCGGGTCGACTCGTGGTCGGGGGCCACGCCGAAGCGCGCCAGCCCGAACGGTCGATCGAGCCGCTCGTACATCGTGACGCTCACCTGTGGATACCGCAGCAGATCGTCGGCGGCGTACATCGCCGACGGCCCCGATCCGACGATGCCGACCGATACTTTCCCGGCCACCGCGAGCGCATCGGGGTGGCTGATCGGCGCGAGCGGCAACCGGCGGCCCGGATCGACCGGGAAGCGGGCTTCGGTCAGCCCGATCCGCGAGCCCGCGGCACCCGAAGTGGTGCCGGCGTACATCGACGCGTTGATGTCGATGAACCGTTCCTGGCCGTCGGTGAGACGATGCGACGCCGTGATCGCGCCGACCGGGCACGCGGTGACGCAGGCTCCGCAATCGACGCAGGTGTTGGGGTCGATGTAGAGCATCTCGGCGATACCGAAATCGGGCTCGTCGGGGGTCGGATGGATACAGTTCACCGGGCACGCGTACACACACGACGCGTCGCCGCAGCAAGCCTGGGTGACTACATGGGGCATGGGATGAGCGATCTCTTGCTTCTACGGAAGGGACCGGACGCTTGCTACGCCGGTGATCGGCGACCGAGGGATGCGGCGACCGACAGGGTCGGGGCGACCGAGGGACGGGGCGATCAGGCCGCGGTGTAGACCGGTTCGCTGCGGAACCGCGATGACCGGCCCGAGATGCCGAGTGCGCGCCACAGCGTCCGGGAGGCCGGATTCATCAGACCGCACTGTTCGCCGAGCATCCGGACATCACCGAAGACGTTGCGTCGCACGCGCTTGGATTCCGGAGACCGCCAGAAGATCTCGCGCATCACCGAGTCCGGGACGTCGAACTCGCGACGGAAACTGCGCGGCGGCACCATGATCGCGCCCAGCAGCAGACGCATCGCGATCGGTAGCGCCAGCGACAGGACGAAGCGCTGGAACCGGTTCTTCTTCGGGACCGTCTCGCGCAGGTGGTGATGGGCGAAGGAGATGTGGCGCGCCTCCTCGGCGACGTGCAGCTGCATCACCGCGGCCATCGCCGGGTGCAGGCTGTCGGTGGTACGCAGGAAGTCCTTCTGCAGGTGATCGATCGGCTCCTCGCCGCCGAGTACGCCGAAGAAGAAGACCGTCGGGAAGATCGTCGACACGAGGGGAACGAACATCGAGACCCGGCGATAGAACGTCTTGGCCCCGGGAACATCCATCCCGATGCGGTTCACCAGCTCCTGGAACATCAGGGTGTGGTTGCACTCCTCCTTGGATTCATGCGTGGTGTAGCGAAACCGCTTGTCGCCGTTGTCGAGTGCGAAGCTGTACTGCATCAGGCCGCGGATCAGGATGGACTCGAACTGCAGGCCGACCTTGGCCACGTTGGCCTGGCGCCACATGCCGATCGCGATCTGCTTGTCCTGCGGGAGCGCCTGATACCACGGGTGGCGCCCGATCGGGTCGACGTCATACGACAGGATCCACCGCGGGTCGTCGGGGACGACCGCCATCTCCGGGGCGTCCCAGTCGATGTCGAGGTAGGGGTCGAAGTTGCGGTGCACCGACGCGGCCGACAGGTCTTCGAGGACCTGGTTGTAGTCGTTGTCGGCGTCGGACTTGTCGTGTTCGGGGACGTACTTGAGAGCCTGGGTCATCGTCGGTCTCCTCCGAGATCGGTGGGGCGTCGTACGCCGGTGGCGTCGGGCGTGATGCGACAACAATCGTTGTCATTGACGGTAGGGGCGCCCACCCGCTTGTGTCAACAGTCAATGTCACAGTCGGCGGTGTGCCACGTGTCCTCATGTTTGCCGGATGCTCGTACGGTATTGCGCGGTTCGCCCCTTACCCACGATCGACCCAGCCGCCGTTCGACTTCGTCTGGCTCGAGCACCGGCATTCGGGAGACGATGTGGGTCATGGAGAAGATCCTGATCGTCGTCGGAGCGATTCTGCTCATCGTGGCCGTCACCGAGATCGCTCCGCGTATTCGTGTGCCCGCGGCACTCGCGCTGGTGGTGATCGGCGCGGCCATCGGCATCATGCCGATCGTTCCGGCGCTGCACCTGGACCCGGAATGGATTCTCGTCGGCGTGCTCCCACCCTTGCTCTACGCGGCGGCCGTGCAGATGCCCGCGATGGAGTTCCGTCGCGACTTCGGGACGATCAGCGCGCTGTCGGTGCTGCTCGTGCTGGTCAGTGCGCTGGCCCTGGGGTTCTTCTTCTGGGTGGTGGTTCCCGGGATCGGCCTGGCCACCGGGGTGGCGCTCGGGGCCATCGTCAGTCCCACCGACGCGGTGGCCACCTCGATCGCCAAGAAACTCGGCGTGCCGTCGCGGGTGACCGCGGTGCTCGAGGGCGAGAGCATGCTCAACGACGCCACCTCGCTGGTGCTGTTGCGGGCCGCGATCGCGGCCACGGCCGCGACCATCTCCTTCTGGGGAGTGCTGGTCAACTTCGTCTACGCGGTGGTGCTGGCCGTGGCGATCGGCGCGGTCGTCGGGATGCTCAATCTGCGTGTGCGGGCTCGCGTCCACGACCCGGCGGTCAACACGGCGATCTCGTTCACCGTGCCGTTCCTGGCGTATCTGCCCACCGAGGAACTGGGTGCGTCGGGGTTGGTCGCGGCCGTCACGGCCGGGCTGATCACCGGCGCGGGGGCCACGCGATTCCTCACCCCGCGTCACCGCATCTCCGACACCCAGAACTGGCGGATGGTCGCGATGCTCGCCGAGGGTGGCGTCTTCTTCCTCATGGGCCTGGAGTTGTTCGGCCTCATGGGAGACGTCGTCAACGAACACAACGGGGTGCAGCACGCGGTGTGGCTCGGTCTGGCCGCGCTCGGGGTGGCGCTGGCGATCCGGGCCGTCTACATCGTGCCGCTGGTGTGGTGGGTCGATCGCCGACGCCAGCGCGGCGAGGCGATGCGGCCGATCCTGGAGAACTACACCGCGACCGCGACGGCAGGGGCGTCGAAACGCGACGACGCCCGGGTCCGCCGCCGCTTCACGCGGTGGCGACGCCGGTTCCACCTCCGTCGCCATCCCGACCCGGACAAGACGTCTCCGACGACGATGTCGCCGGAGACCGCGGGTCGGATCAACGCGCGGATCACCCGGGCGCTGGCCGACATCGACTACTACGACGACGCGCCCTTGGGGCGCAAAGAGGGCGTCATCATGGTGTGGGCAGGTCTGCGCGGCGTCGTCACCGTCGCCGCCGCGCAGACCCTGCCCGACGACACCCACTCCCGCTCACTGCTGGTGCTGACCGCGTTCGTGGTGGCGGCCGCGTCATTGCTCCTCCAAGGCGGGACGCTGTCGTGGCTGATCCGCAGACTGCGACTGCCCGACACCGTCGAAGACAAACGCGCCGAACGCCTGCGACTGCGCGCCGACATGGACGCCACCATGCAGGCCGCAATGGCGCAATCCGAGGTGGTACGTGAGATCCCTTGGCTGCGTGCGCGTATCGAGCAGGCCACTCGTGAGGCCGAAGACATCGGTGAGGAAGATGCCGACGACGAGGACATGATCGACGGGGACAGAAGCGAGGGGGCGAACCCCGGACCCGTCATCGGAACGGGCGCCACCTATGGCCTGAACCTCGCCGAGCGCGCACAGATGCGGGCGGTGCGCCGGGAGATCATCGCGGTCCAGCGTGCACGCCTGTTGAGTCTGCGCCGCGAGGGCAGCTACTCGTCGGAGGCGTTGTCGCGAGTCCTCAATCAGCTCGACGCCGAGGAGATCAGCCTCGAGCTCCAGGGCGGTTGAACCCGGCGTCAGCGTCGGGAGTCGAAGGGCAACAACGCCATTTCTCGCGCATTGCGGATCGCGGTGGCGACCTGACGCTGCTGCTGTGGGGTCAGACCGGTGACCCGACGCGGGCGGATCTTGCCGCGATCGGAGATGAACTGCCGGAGTGTCTCGATGTCCTTGTAGTCCACCGGATCCCGACCGGTCGGGTGTATGCCCATGGCGGTCAGCTTGTTTCGTGCTCGTTGCGGGGTCTCGTCGCGGCGCTTGCCGCGCTTGGTGTTCGACGGGGGCATGGATGTCCTCCTGAAGGGGTGGATGGATGTAGAAGGTGTCGGTGCGAGGTCACCAGCTGGATTTTGCGATCCCGGGCAGCTCGCCGCGATGTGCCAACTCGCGGAAGCGGACTCGGGAAAGGCCGGCCTTGCCGATGTAGCCCCGGGGGCGGCCGTCGACGGCGTCGCGGTTACGGATGCGCACCGGGCTGGCGTCGCGGGGCAGTGCCTGTAGGCGGCGACGGGCGTCGTCACGCGCCTGCGGGCTCGCGGTCGGATCGGCAATGACACCCTTGAGGTGCGCGCGCCGCTCGGCGTAGCGGGCGACGATCTCCTTGCGCTTCTCGTTCTTGACGATCTTCGATTTCTTGGCCATCAGCGGTCCTCCTTGAAGTCGACGTGCCGTCGAACGATCGGGTCGTATTTCTTGAGGACCATGCGATCGGGATCGTTGCGGCGGTTCTTGCGGGTCACGTAGGTGTATCCGGTGCCGGCCGTCGAGCGGAGTTTGACGATCGGGCGGATTTCGTTGCGGGCCATCAGATTTTCTCCCCGCGAGCGCGGATCTCGGCGACGACGGCCTCGATGCCGCGCCGATCGATGGTCTTGATTCCGCGGGCACTCACCCGCAGCGTGACGTGGCGGTCCTCGCTGGGTAGATAGAACCGGCGTCGTTGGATGTTGGGATTCCAGCGGCGATTGGTCCGCTTGTGTGAGTGCGACACCGACTTACCGAAACCGGGTGTTGCGCCGGTGACCTGGCAACGCGCAGACATGCACACCTCCTTATTGAAAACGATTGGCGTTAGAACCCGCAGAAGGCTACCGTGAAAGCCCTGTAAATGAAAATTGTTGCCAACAATGGAAGGGGTGATCGAGATCGACCCGCACTCGCACGGGACCGGTGGCCCGACGCGCCGCCGGACGCCGGTCACACTCGTCACCGGACTCGATTCCGCCGCGGTCGGGCGCGCAGCCCACGCACTCGTGATGGCCGGCACGGTGCTGGTGCACCACGATCTCGGTGCCATCGCGTCGGGCCGGGTGATCCGCACCGTCACCTCGGTCAGCCCCGACGGCTGCGCCGTCGAGCAGATCACCGAGGTCGTCCTCGAGCACGGCTGCGTCTCCTGCACGCTGCGTGAGGACCTGTTGCCGCTGCTACGTCGGCTGCATCAACGGGACTCGGTCGACGAGATCGTGTTGCGTCTCGACCCACTCGTGGAGCCGGAAGCGTTGAGCTGGGCCATCGACAACGTCATCGTCGCCGACATGCCGGGTTTCGTCGACGGTCCGGCCGGGCGGGACGTGCAGATCACCGCGACGATCGCCTGCGTCTCGGAGATGGGATGGCTCGAGGACGCCACCGGTGACGTCACCCTGGCCGAGGCGGGGATGGGTGTCGACGACGACGATCGCACCCTGGCCCAACTCGCGGTGGGACAGGTCGCCTTCGCCGACGCCCTGATCATCGCGGCCGCCGACCCGGTCATGCGTGACGCATGGCAATCGGCCCGGCTGATGGCGGTGCTGCGTCGGGTTGCACCGCGCGCACCGATCCTCATGGAACTGCCGCAGCGCCGGTTGACCGCGGTCACCATCATGCAACTGCTGCGCGCGATCCCCGACGATGCGCGGCGTGGCCGGATCGACGGCCCGCACGATCCGCTGCTGCGCCATCAACCGCCGCTGGTCGACGAATGTGGGGTCGGCATCGTCGAATTCAACGCCGATCGTCCGTTCCATCCCGAGCGGCTGCACGAGGCGCTCGACGCCCTCCTCGACGGCGTCGTGTGTGCACGCGGCCGACTGTGGCTGGCGACCCGCCCCGACCAGGCGTTCTGGTTGGAGTCGGCGGGGGAGGCGCTGAAGGTGGCCGAGGGTGGCGGGTGGCTGGCCGCGATGGACGCCGACGAACAGGACGAGCAGGACCCGGAACGACGGGCGATGGCGGCCCTGCGCTGGCATCCCGAGCACGGCGACCGGCACAGCGCACTCGTCGTCATCACCCATCGCGCCGACCCCGACCACATTCGTCACGCGCTCAACGGCGCCTGCCTCGACGACCACGAGATGGCCGCCGGCCCCCGGGCGTGGGCGCACTTCCCCGACCCCTTCGGCACCGAACACACCGACCCGTGCGACGACCTGACCCTCGGTGACCCCGCACTCGCCGACCACACCGACATCCCTCGAGAGGACCACCCATGAAACCCGGCATCCACCCCGACTACCACCCGGTCGTCTTCCGCGACGCCTCGACCGGCACCGCGTTCCTCACCCGCTCGACGATGACGTCGGAGGCAACCGTGGAGTGGTCCGACGGCAACACCTATCCGCTGGTGGTCGTCGACGTGACCAGCGACTCGCACCCGTTCTGGACCGGGGCGAACCGTCTGGTCGACACCCAGGGTCGTGTGGAGCGTTTCCGCCGTCGGTATGGCGATCGGGCGAATCGGACGAAGGGCACGCCCGCTCCCGCGCCCGAATAGGCCCTCACCAGCGGCGACGGCGTCGTCCTCTGTTCGATTGGTTAACTCCGCTGCCACCGGCGGTCACGGGTTAGAGTGGCTGCGTCATGCAGTCGAACCCACCGGAGGACACCATGCTCCCGCGTCCCGCGCGACCGGCCCGAACGTTGCGAGGCCACGCCGTTCGGGTCCTGCTGGTGACGGCGGCGTTGCTGGTGGCGGTCCTCGCGACGGGCGCGCCGGCGTCCGCGGAACCCCCGGGCGGCGCGCCGTCGGCGCCGGTGGTCGACGATCCCGGCGGCGTGACCCCGTCGCCTTCCGACACGCCCTCGGAGACCACGACGGTGCCGACCACCTCCGGGCCGCCCGTGTCCTCGACGCCGCCGTCCGAGCCGTCGTCGGCACCGCCGTCCACCCCGAGCCGGACACCGTCGACGACGGTCGCACCGACCACGGTGCAAGAGGTCCCGCAACAGACCATTCCGCTGCCGAGTAGCACTGCACCGTCGTCGTCGGCGCCGGCGACGGTCACCCAGAACGTCATCCCGGTGGCGCAGAAGAAGTCGACGACCGCGCGGACCGCGCTCATCGCCGTCTCGGTGATCGCGATCGTCGGTGCCGCCGCGATCCTGGCCTATCTGCTGGTCGGCCGAATGCGGAGCCGGCGATGACAGCGCGGAGTCGACGATGACGGTGCAGGGCCCCGGGTCTC
>NZ_MVPX01000051.1:0-455 GCF_002043085.1 Gordonia sp. i37
CCCCGCCGACACCGGCCCCATCGCGGTGCTCGCCGACGGCTGGGCGATCCGCGGTGACGCACACCTCGACGAGGTGTCCCGCACGCTCGGATACGAACTCCCCGAAGGGGATTACGAAACGCTGAGCGGTCTGGTCATCGCCACCGCGGGGGAACTGCCCGAGGTCGGCGACAGCGTGGTGTTGCCGACCGAACCCGACCCGGCCGGCCTCGTCGACGACGAGCCGGCGCTCCCGCCGCGACTGATCGCCACTGTCGTCGAGATCGCCCACCGAGTACCCGCGATGGTGCATGTGACGCGCGAGACCGTCCCGGCCGCCGGCGAATCCCCGAAGGAGGACCCGCGATGAGCAACCCCTGGGTCGTCCTCGCCGTGACGGTCGCATTGATCGCGGCCAGTGCCTTCTTCGTCGCCGTGGAGTTCGCGCTGATCGCCGCGCGCAGGCACCGGCTCCC
>NZ_MVPX01000510.1:0-13106 GCF_002043085.1 Gordonia sp. i37
CCCGCTCCGCCCGGCCCGCCGCTGCCGGGTCCCGAATCGCGGGGTTTCGACGACGCCGAACGCCGAACACGTTCGGGCCGAGGCGATCTCACGCCGGAGCTCATCGAGACCGACGTATGGACCGACGCCATGGTCGAGCAAGCCGGTATCCCGGTCGTCGACGTGCCGTTCGTGACCGTGGGGTCGGGGATCGGGTCGTTCGTCACCGTCGATTACCTGCGGATCTGCGGTGTGCCACTGGACCGGATCGTCGTGCTCGGCCCGCAGGATGTGCCGTGGCACTCCTACGAATACCTCACGCGGGTCTCGCAGATCCCGCGTGGTGAGCGGCTGCGATCGGATTCGGCGTCCACGCCGGACAACATCTGGGGCTTCCCGTCCTACGCTGTCCGCGAGGCGTGGGCGACCAAATCGATCAAGCCGCTCTGGAATGTCGCCGTCGAACCGATCTTCGCCAACTACTACACGCCCAAGGCGGGCCACGCCTTCGAGTCGATGGAGAAGGAATGCCACCGCATCGGGTATCTGCAGTGCCTGCGACAGGGCCAGGTGCGGATGATCCGACGCCGTGCCGGCGGCGGGTACTTCACGATCCTCACGCCACCGAGCGGGCCCGAGGCGGGCGTGGGGGCGCCGACAAAGCGAATCGCGTTCCGTAGCCAGTGGGTGCACGTGGCGATCGGCTATCCCGGCATCAAATTGCTGCCCGACCTGCAGGCGTTCCGGGAGACCTATCGGGATGCGAGCAAGGTGGTCAATGCCTATGAGCCACACGAGCACATCTATCAGGCGTTGCAGCGGCGGCCGGCAACGGTGATGATCCGTGGCGCGGGCATCGTCGCCTCGCGGGTGTTGCAGCGGCTGATCGACGACCGCGACGCACTCGGTCTGCAGACGCAGATTGTGCACCTGTTCCGCACCTACGTCGACAAGTCGCACGGCCCACATATCTTCATGCGACGCAAGGGAAAAGACGGCTGGGCCTATCAGGGTTTCAACTATCCGAAGTCGGTGTGGGGTGGCCAGCTCAAGGCGCGGATGCGCAAACTCGAGGGGCACGAACGCGCCGAGGCGTACAAACAGATGGGCGGCACCAACACGCCGGTACGCGACTCCTGGCAGGAACAGCTCAAGCGCGGCCGTCGCGAGGGCTGGTACCGGGTGGCGGTCGGCAAGGCGGAGTCACTGGTGCCCGCCGCCGGAGGACAAGGCGTGGTGGCGACGGTTCGCGTCGACCCACACGCCTCGATCACACAGGAGGCCCGACCCGACGGGACCTTCGAGCTGTACGCCGACTACGTGATCGATTGCACGGGCCTCGAAGCCGATGTGCGCGAACATCGGTTGCTCGCCGACCTGCTCGATCACACCGGCGCGGGTATCAATCCGGTCGGCCGGATGGACGTGGACCGCAACTTCGAGCTGATCGGTACCCGTAACGGCAACGGCCGGATCTACGCGTCCGGGTCGGCTACTCTCGGTGGCTATTTCCCCGGCGTCGACACCTTCCTCGGTTTGCAGATCGCCGCGCTGGAGATCGTCGACGACCTGGCGAAGCAAGGCTTCTGCAAACGGTTGTCGCCCTGGCGCTCGACGGCACAGTGGTGGCGCTGGGCGCGCGGGAAGGGCGTGGACTGAGATGTTGCCGACCCTATGGGGAAGAATCCAGACGCGAATCCTGGTGCTGGGCATCGTCGGTGGGATCTGGACGCTGATCATCGGTCCGTTCCTGCCCGACGGCGCCGCGCTCGGCGACACCTATGCGGTGGCGTTCCTCGTGCTCGCGGTGGTCGTCGTACTCGGCGTCGCGTGGGAGTTCTTGTATCACCTTCTGCAGCAATTCCGTTGGGAGAAGGACTGGCCGACGTTGTTCGGGTTGCTCACCGGGATCAACGAGGGCGTCGTTGCCTGGTTCGTCGTGCAGTACGTGCCGATCTTCCCGGGCGATCTCGGCCCGCCCCCGGCCGGTGCCTATGCGCTGCAGTTCGTGACGACCTGGCTGGTCGTGTGGGTGGTCCTCAACGGGCCGTTACGGGCGATCTTCCCGCACTGGAGATTTCAGGGAGGGCGGTTCGTGTGAGCGCTTCTGTGCCGAGCCCGGGTGTGACGCCGCTGGTGACGTTGGTGCCCGGCCCGGGGATCGTCATCCGCAAGCCCGCGTTCCTGTGTGTGCTCGGGGACAATGCTCGTGCACTGCTGCCCGACATCCTCGCGATCGAGGACGCGGTGGCCACCGCCGATCGGATGCCGCGCCGCGGCCGGCACGTGGTGCGGGCGGTGGCCCAACTCGCGGCGACCGCCGATCTCGATCAGGTCGCCGACATCGGGTTCGCCGCACCCGACAGTGTGGGGATCGCGATCTACTTGAGCGGCACGGTTTTCGGTGAGGCCGACGGTCGTCGCCTGCGCGCCGACGGGTCCGAGCCGTTCGACCGGGCGATCCCCTGGCCGTATGAGGGTCTCGGGCTGTACCTCGCCGATGCCGTTCCCGCCGAGCCCGGTGAGGAAACCTACGATCTCGTCGAGGGTTTCGTCCCGGCCGCCGGGGCCCTGCTGCACACCCCACTGGGTATGCGCGGCACCGAGGTCCTCGATCTCGGCTCGGCGGCCCCCGAGCCGCGCTCCGCGGCACCCCAGCCCCCAGCACCTCAGCCCCCTGCGCCGGAACCCGAAGCACCACAACCGGTTCCCGCCCGAGCCGACTCCGCCCATCCTGGCCCCGATCAGCCCGATCCGGCCCGGCCCGAGGCCGCACCGCCGGTGTCGATCGCCAAGACCCCGGAGCCGCCCCGGGAGTTCCAGTCGTCCTCGCTGGCCCCGGACGACGCCGACGAGCCGCCACGTCCCGGGCTCGCCCGCGCCGATCGCCCCGCGCCCGCGGCCCAGCAGCGTGAATCGGGTCAGCGTGAACCGGGACAGCAGCGTGATCCCGGACAGCGCGACCCGTTGCCGCGCCGCGACCCGTCGCCACCACCGGCGCCGGCGCCGAATCACGACTTCCGGGTCGACTCCTTGCAGGACGCCGTGCCCGAACAACGCGAACCGTTGCCGGTGCAGGAAAAACAGAAACCCGCCACCGAAGTCGTCAAGCTCGTCGAGTCACGCGCCCACGTCCACGGAATCCGATGCAGCCGGGGTCACCTGAATCATCCACGGTCCTGGCTGTGCGGGGTCTGCGGGATTCGGATGGATCAGCTGACGGGCATTCTCGTCGAAGGGGAGCGCCCGCCATTGGGGTGGCTGTTGCTCGACAACGGCTCCACCTACCTGCTCGACGAGGACCTGGTGATCGGACGTGAGCCGGGAGCGCCGACCCGTCCGGGCCGAGGTGCGCCGAAACCCATCCGGGTGCAGGACGAGTCGGGTCAGCTCTCCCGCAGGCACATCGAGATCCGGTTGGTCGAGTGGGATGTGCACCTGATCGATCTCGGCTCGGCCAACGGCACCTACGTCAGCGACCCCGCGATGGGCAACCGGGAGATCCGGCTGACGCCTCGGCAACCCCACCTGCTGACGCCCGGATCGCACGTGCGAATCGGGGGACGGCACTTCATCTTCGAGTCCCCGCACGCCCGGGCGTGATCCGGGTAGCGAGAATGGTGACGGGATCGGACTGATGGACGCACACACGGTGGCCTTCCTGCTGATCGACGTGGCGGTGGTGATCGCCGCCGCACGGATCGGCGGACGTATCGCGCAGGCCTTCCGGCAGCCCGCGGTCGTCGGTGAGATCGCGGCCGGAATCGCGTTGGGCCCCAGCCTGCTCGGGCTGCTGCCCGGAAATCCGACCGAGGCGTTGTTCCCCACCGAGGTGCAACCGCTGCTCGGCGCGTTGGCCCAGATCGGGCTCGTGCTGTTCATGTTCATCGTCGGACTCGAACTCGACATGCGTTTGGTCGCCGGACGCGAACGGGCGGCCGCGACCATCTCGGTGTGCTCGATCGTGGTGCCGTTCGCGCTTGGTGTCGGTCTCGCGGTGGTGCTCTACCCGACCAACAAGGTGGTGGGCGGCAAGGAGATCGGTCTGACCGGGATGGCCTTGTTCCTGGGCATCGCGATGTCGATCACGGCGTTTCCCGTGCTGGCCCGCATTCTCACCGATCGAGGCATGCAGCGCACCCCACCGGGCGTGTTCAGTCTGGCTGCCGCCGCCGTCGACGACATCATCGCCTGGACCGCATTGGCTTTCGTCATCGCGGTCATCTCCGGCGGCAGCCCGCTCGCGGTCGCGCGCATCGTCGGTCTGACGGCGGCCTACGTGGCCGTGATGTTCCTGATCGTGCGGCCGCTGTTGCGCAAGCTCGTCACCTGGCGTGACCGGGCCGGCCGCATGACACCCGACATCCTCGCCGTCATCCTGATCGGGTTGTTCTGCTCGGCCGCCGCGACCGACGTCATCGGCATCCATCAGATCTTCGGTGCCTTCGTGTTCGGCGCGATCATGCCCAAGGTGGGCGGTGAAGCGCTGACCCGCGAGATCCTCGAACGACTCGAGCAGGTCAGCGTCCTGCTGTTGCTCCCGATGTTCTTCGTGGTCACCGGACTCGGTGTGAACCTCGCGGGGATGGGTCCCAACGCCTGGTGGCAGCTGCTCGCGGTCCTCGCGGTCGCGATCGTCGGCAAGTTCGCCGGGGCCTTCACCGGCGCGAGACTCTCGCGAATACCGTCACGCCAGGCGTCGGCGATCGCGGTGCTGATGAACACCCGTGGACTCACCGAACTGGTGATCCTCAGCGCCGGAAAGCAACTCGGGGTTCTCTCCGATGAGCTGTTCGCGATGATGGTGGTCATGGCCCTGGTCACCACGATCCTCGCCGAGCCGCTGCTGCGGGTGATCTACCCGGACTCGGTCATCGCCCGGGACATCGCGGCCGCCGAGCGGAGGGCCCTGGCCGCGGGTACGGCGTCGCGCACCATGATCGTCCTCGGCGACCTCGATGCCGAGGTCGGCGAACTCCTCACCCGGCACCGCCGGTTGCTCGCCGCCGGGGTGGGCACCGACGTGGTGATCGCCGGCGTGTTGCCCGCCGTCGGGCCCACACAGCGTCTGGAACTCGGGGTGCCGTTGGTACCCGACCTCTCGGCGATGGCGTCGGCGGTGGAGAAGCTGACCGCGCTGGGCAACCGGCTCGCGGGTGTGTGTTCGGTATCGGTGTTGTGCCGCTTCAGTTCCGATCCCGGCGCGGATCTGGAGGAGATGGCCGCCAACTGCGCCGCCGACGTCGTCGTCATCGACACGAGCCGACGCGACATGGCCGCCGAGGTGACGAGTGCACCGGTGCTCGTCGTCGACGAGGCACCGGCCGCGGGTGCGCTGCCGGGGACCGTGCCGCTGGTGTGCGCGGCCACCGACAGCAGGTCCGGGCGCACCGCGGTGCTCCTGGCCGCGGCGCTGTCCCAACCGGTCGGCGGCGCGTTGACGGTGATCACCGCCTCGTCGCGCCGGCGCCTGGCCGCCGACCTGGCGCCGGTCACCGACCTCGGGGTGCGCGTGACGGTGACCGGTGACGCCGACCGCCTGGTGATACCTGGCACGCTCGTTCTCGTCGCCGACGACGCCACGACACCGGGTGCCGGACCCGCCACCCTCACGGTGGCCCCGGCGTACACCGTGATCGATCGCACCGGCACGAGCGAGCAGTCGATCGCCGAGCGCATCGGGATCCGGTTCGCCGGACGCGGCCCGGGAGCCGCCGTGGCCGCACCACCACACCGGCAATCACCAGAATCCCCGTCCCCACAATCGCCGCCACCATCCACCGCATCCTCGGAGAGGCACTGACATGGCAGAAGTCGATGTCCCACAACAGCTCGCGGATTTCACCGTGCTGCGCCGACTCGGTGAGGGCGGTAACGGCACCTTCTATCTCGCGGTGCCGCCGCAACGACTCGGGCTCGCCACCGACCGCGTGGTGCTCAAGGTGTTCAGCGGGGTGTGTAGTGACGACGCCTACCGGCGCGGGGTGCGGGAGCTCCGCGCTTTCGCCGCGGTGCGCTCGCCCTATCTCGCGTCTCTCTACGACGCGGTGCTGCAGGGCCAGTTCATGTATGCAATGGAGTTCTTCCCGCTCGGCTCGCTGCAGGCGCCTGCGGAGGCACTGACCCGGGAGGTGGCGCTCGCCGCGCTCGCCGACGCCGCCCGTGGTGTCGACGCGTTGCACGAGGCGGGGATCGCGCACGCCAACATCACCCCGTCGAGTGTGATGCTCACCGGGGGTGAGGGCCCGAAGGTACACGGCGGCAAGATCTCCGACCTCGGTCTGGCCCGGGTGCTCGCCGCCGACGAACCGATCACCAGCTTCGCCCAGCCCGGCGCCGTGCAATACATGGATCCTGCGCTGCTCGCCGGTGATGTACCGTCCCGGGCCACCGACATCTGGTCACTCGGCGCAGTGTTGCATCGCGCGCTGACCGGTAAGGGCGTCTACGGTGAGGTCCCCGACGCCCAGCCGTTGCTGGCGATCCGCGCGGCCCTGTCGACCCCGCCCGCGCTGTCGGAGAACCTCGAACGCGCCGAACGTGCCCTGATCGCCAATTGCCTTGCGCTGTCCGGGGAGCGGCCCGCAACCGTGGGCGAGGTAGCCGAACGGATCGACCGGCTCAGGCACTCCTGACCGGCGGCGGGCCGGCGATGCCCACCCGGACGGGCCGAGCGCCCTACGAGCCGAAAGGTGCGTTGCGCCACCACTCGTCGAGTACCTGCTCACCGGTGTGCCCGGCCCAGGTGGCCACCACCGTGTAGGGCGCGCGGGCGGAATCGTTGAAATTGGTGATCACCCACCCGTTGGCAACGGTGGTGCGCGACACCCGAACCGACCCCTGCGCCCACGTGCGGGGCGTGCCCGGCTGGGAACCGACGAGGTCATCGACGATGGCGCGGTCGTCTGCGGTCGGGGTGTGCCACACCGTGTACTGCACCCCCGAGGACGCGGTGCAGCTGATCGCGTCGAGTCCGTTGCCGGTGGCCGCCGAGCACGTCGCGCCGCCGAAGCCCTGCGCCTTGGGTCCGGCGGGCAGCAACTGCGGGAACTGTTCGGCGATGGATGCGCTTGCCGCCGACCATGTTCCGGTATCGGGGCGATCGACGTAGGCCAGTGCACCGGCGATCACACCGATCAGTGCGAGAACCGTCGCCAGCGACACCAGGAGCGTCGTCTTGCGACGTTCGTCGCGTCCGGTGGGTGGCGGCGTAACCGGCCGTCGGCCTCGGGTCTGGACCACCTGGGTTGCGCTGTCCGGGTTTCCGGCGGGGGAGAACACACGACCCGACATTCCACCGGTCCGGGGGTCGGAGCGCCTCGCATCGGAGAAACGCGGATCGGAGAATCGTGGATCGGAGGACACCGACGTCGGCGCCCGCCGGGAACCGGTGTGCGCGCCGGGATTCGACGTCTGCCCGGTGATCAGGGCGGTGTGCATCCCCGACGACAGCGGCGAGTTCGGTGACGGCGCCACCCCGACGGCGGTGGCGGCGGCATAGCAGAACTCCGCGCACGTGCGGTACCGTTCGTCGGGTTCCTTGGCCAGTGCGATCGAGAGAACCGTGTCGAGTTCCGGCGGCAGCGTTGGTACCCGGTCTCGGACCGATGGCGGTGTGTCGTGAAGGTGTGCGCTCATCGCGGCGAGTCGATTGTCACGGGGGAACGGCGGTGCGCCGGTGAGTAATTCGACAAAGGTGCAGGCGAGCGCGTAGATGTCGGCGCGCCCGTCGAGCTCGTAGCCGTGCAACTGCTCCGGGGACGCGTAGGGCACCGAGGCGACGGTCAGCCCGGTGTCGGTGAGGTGCATGGCGTCGTCGACGGCGCGAGCGATACCGAAGTCGGTCAACATGATCGCGCCGGTGGTGCCGTCGTCGTCGGACTCGATGAGGATGTTGGCCGGTTTGACGTCACGATGCACCATTCCGCGCCGGTGCGCGTGATCCAGCGCGATCCCGATCTCGGAGATGATGTGCACGGCGAAGGCCGGGTCGATGCCGGTGGGGCGGCTACGGATCAGCGATGCGGCGTCGTAGCCGCGGACGTAGCGCATCGCGATCCACAGCTGGCCGTTATCGACGCCACGGTCGTAGACCGAGACGATGTTGCGGTGCTCGAGGCTGCCGGCGAGGTCGGCTTCGCGTTCGAAGCGGGCACGAAAGCTCGGATCATTGGAGAACGAGGGATTGAGCAGCTTGAGGACGTCCAGACGTGGCAGGCGCGGATGCGCCGCCACATACACGGTGCCCATTCCGCCGTGACCCAGCACCCGATCGATGCGGTAGCCGGCGAAGACGGTTCCGGGGCTGAGTTGGCCGTAGTGTGCCGGCGCCTGCGGCTGTGTGGGGGCAGGCTCGGACGGCGTCTGCTGTTCGGGCGGTGTGGTCGGGCCCTGCCCCTCCGGCGCAACCTCACCCTGCGTCACGTTCTCGCTCCCGTTGCGCTCCTGGCCCATTGCGGTACGAGTGTAGCCGGTGCATCAGCGCCGATCCGGCGGTGTGTGGGCCGTTCAGCCGACCAGCGCGGGAGCCGTGCTGAACAGGAAGACCACGAAGGTGGCGAGCAGAAACCACGCCGCACCCTGCCACACCTGCCAGCGCCCACCCGCGCGCCAGACGGTGTAGGTCCGCCACAGCCCGCCGAGGGCGCCGACGCCGACGACGATCGGGGCGGCGACCACCAGTGCGGTGCGCAATCCGTCCGAGGACGCCAACGCGACGAGCAGCGTGGCCAGACCGAGACCGATGACCACGATTCCGTAGGTGACGGCGGCGCGCAGAGTCGACGGCTGTGCTGGACCCGGTCCCGGGGGAGAACCGGGCGGACGGGAATCGGGTGGTGGGGGTGTTTCGTCGGGGATCATCGACCTTCCGGACATCGGATCGCGGGAGATGTGAATCGGTCATCTCCGACCCTACGCTCCGGGCCGAAACCCGCAATGGTCAGGACTTTCTTCTCATTACCGGTGAGTTCGGACGTGGCAGGATGAACAGTGGAAGGTCTGTCCACAGATGTTCGCCACAAAGGGAGATGACAAGACAATGAGCGCAATCCTCGTCGGCGTCGACGGGTCGGAAGCGTCGACCGATGCAGTCAAGTGGGCCGGGGCCGCCGCTCACCTCGAAGGGCATGAGCTCAAGCTGGTCGGCGTCTACGACGCGAGCACGAGCGACTACGCGCCCGGCCTGATCATTCCGCAGGACGTCATCGACGCGATCCGTCAGGACGCCACCGACGCCGTGCACGCCGCCGCGGACGTGGCCAAGGCCGTCGCCCCGGATCTGACGATCCACGCCTCGATCGTCGACGGCGACGCCGCGCGCGTGCTGCTCGAACTCGGCAAGGACGAGGCCGCGATCGTGCTCGGCACGCGTGGGCTCGGCAGCATCAAGGGACTGTTCCTGGGGTCGGTGAGCACCACCGTGGCCGCCCACTCGCGCGGACGCGTGGTGGTGGTCTGCGGGCCATCGGAGCCGAATGCACCGGTCGTCGTCGGCATCGACGACACACCCGTCAGCGACACCGCCATCAAGGAGGCCTTCCGCCAGGCGTCGTTGCGCAACACCAAGCTCATCGCGGTGCACACCTGGACCCCGCTCGACGCCGACGCCCTGCACGGCTACGGCATCGACCCCGACGAGGTCGAGCGGATGTCGCAGGACGCCGTCGCCGCCCTCGCCGAGCGTCTGGCCGGATACAGCCAGGAGTTCCCCGACGTCGAGGTGGTGCGCGAGGTGCTGCCGGAAGAACCGGGCAAGGCCGTGTTGTCGGCGGCCGAGAAGTACAACGCCGGTCTCGTCGTCGTCGGTAGCCGGGGTCGCGGTGGTTTCAAGGGTCTGCTCCTCGGTTCGACCAGCCAGAAGATCCTGCACCAGGCGCATCTGCCGGTGATGGTCGTCCGCAGCTGAACCGAGCAATCTCCGGCACGGTTGCGGTGGCGATCGCCGCCCGGTCGGGCATCATCGGTTCCCATGGGCCTGAAGAAGATCGAGCTCTCCGTCGGGGAACTCGCCCTGCGAGCCGGGATCGCCACGTCCGCGGTGCGGTACTACGAGGAGCAAGGTCTCATCTTCTCCCGCCGCACCGCGGGCAACCAGCGCCGCTATCACCGCGCGATGCTGCGCCGGGTGGCCTTCATCAAAGCCTCCCAGACCGCCGGGATCCCGCTCGCGGTGATCGCCGAGGTGCTCGGCGAACTCGGTGACACCGAATCACCGTCGACGGCCATGTGGGAAGCGGCGTCGAAACGCTGGATCGACGACCTCGATCACCGCATCGCACTGCTGGAGAAGATGCGCGACATGATCGGCTCCTGCGTCGGCTGCGGCTGCCTGTCGTTGACTGCGTGTCACCTGCTCAATCCCGGAGACGAACTGCACCGGCGGGGTCCCGGGCCGCGTCGGCTGCTCGAGGAATGAGACCACTCCCCGGCAGGCCCGCGCGGCGCCCGGCGGCCTAGGGTGGACCCATGGCCGGAGGTTCACGGGTGGCCCTCGCCCTGGGCAGTGGAGGTGCGCGCGGGTACGCCCATATCGGGGTGATCGCCGAACTCGAGGCCCGAGGCTTCTCCCTCGTCAGCATCGCCGGCTCGTCGATGGGTGCCCTCGTCGGCGGATTGCATTGTGCCGGTGGACTCGCCGAGTACGTCGAGTGGATCAGCGGCCTCAACCAACTCGACGTCATGCGACTGCTCGACGTGTCGCTGACCAAACCTGGCGGGGTCATCGGCGCCGAACGCATCGTCGCGCGCGTGCAGGACATCCTCGGCGAGGTAGCGATCGAGGACCTGCCCATCCCGTTCACCGCCGTGGCCACCGACCTCGGTGCCGGCCGGTCGGTGTGGTTTCAGCGCGGGCGTCTCGTCGACGCGATCCGCGCGTCGATCGCGATCCCCGGAGTCATCGCACCCCATCTGCTCGACGGTCGGCTGCTCGCCGACGGCGGCATCCTCGATCCGTTGCCGGTGGCGCCGACCTCCGCGGTTGCCAGCGACGTCACCATCGGCGTGGTCCTCGACGGGGAGGGTGGCTCCGCGGCGCGCGCGGCCCGGGAGACCAAGGCCAAGGGCGTCATCCGACGCAACGTCGACCCGATCCTGTCGAGCGAGTTCGTGCGCTCGGTCCGCGACCGCATCGGTCTCGACCCGCACACCGACGCCCCGGATTCCGCCGACACCGTCCCCTCCGGGACCGAGGACATCGGGCCGGCGGGCGAGGACCCGGGCGGTGAACCCAAGACCGGAGAGCCCAAGACCGGGGAGCCCAAGACGGGGGAGCCCAAGACCATGGGCCGCATCGAGGTGCTCAGCCGGTCCCTCGACATCATGTCGATCGCGCTGACCCGACATCAGATCGCCGGGTATCCGCCCGACATCCTCATCGAGATCCCGCGGAAGTCGGTGCGCACGCTGGACTTTCACAAGGCCTCGGAGATGATCGAACTCGGCCGATCGAAGACCGCCGAGGCCCTCGACCGGCTTCCCGAACTCCCATGAGCGACCGCGGATGAAACAGATCCCCCGCGGAATCTGGGTGTTGCTGAGCGCCAATGTGGTCATCGCGCTCGGCTTCGGCCTGATCGCCCCGGCGCTACCGAGTTTCGCGCGTAGCTTCGACGTCGGTTACACGGCGGTGTCGGCGGTGGTGTCGGCGTTCGCAGTGATGCGTCTGCTGTTCGCCCCGACCACCGGACGGCTGGTGGCACTGCTCGGCGAACGCCGAATCTATTTGTCCGGCCTGCTGATCGTCGCCGCGAGTACCTTCGCGTGTGCCTTCGCCCAGAGTTACGTGCAACTGCTGATCTTCCGGGGGCTCGGCGGTATCGGATCGACGATGTTCACCGTGTCGGCGATGGCGCTTCTGATCCGGTTGTCGCCCAACGACATCCGCGGCCGCGTGGCCGGGTTCTTCTCCGCGGGTTTCTTGATCGGCAACATCACCGGTCCGCTGGTGGGTGCGGCACTGGTCGGGTTCGGGTTGCGGATGCCGTTCGTCGTGTACGCAGTCGCGTTGGTGATCGCGTCGCTGGTGGTGGCCACCCAGCTCCGCGACAGTGGTGCCCCGCCCACCGAGACCGGCGTCGCCCACGGGGTGATGACGCTGCGGACGGCGCTGCGCGACAGCGCCTATCGGGCGATCCTGGCGTCCAACTTCACCCAGGGCTGGGCGTCGATGGGTGTTCGGGTGGCGGTGGTGCCGCTGTTCATCACCGATGGTCTGGGTCAGGAGCCCGCGATGGCCGGTGTGGTGCTCGCGGTGTACGCCGTCGGCAATGTCGCCGCGATCCTGGCGGCCGGCCGCTTCTCCGACCGCTACGGTCGCCGCAAGGTGATGCTGCCCGGGCTGCTCATCATGGCGGTCTCGACCGCGGTGCTCGGCTTCTCACCGAATATCTGGGTGGCCTTGGGGCTCTCGGTGCTCGCCGGCGTCGGCTCCGGGTTGTTCGCGCCGACCCATCAGGCCGCGCTGGCCGACGTGCTCGGTGCCCGTAAACAGGGTGGATCGGCGCTGGCCGCCTACGGCATGTCGTCGGATCTCGGTGCCATCGGCGGGCCGGTGATCGTCGGATACGTCGCCGACAGAGTCGGATTCGGGCCGGCCTTCGTCTTCACCGCCGCCGTCGCGGCGTTCGCCTTCGTGATGTGGCTCTTCGCCCGGGAAACCGCCCCGGAGGTGCTCGGCGCACCGGCCAAGCTCACCGACCCGGAGACACCGGCCACTCCCGACTAACGTATTAGGGCATGGCGAGGACCCCCGAATCCCCCGCGCACCCCGACGCCTCTGTCGCGGCCGGCCCGTCCGTCCTGGGATGCACCACCGAGGTGGGCCGACTGCGTGCGGTGATCATGCATCGCCCCGGCCCGGAGCTGGCGCGGCTGACCACCGCGAACGACGCCGACTACCTCTTCGCCCGGGTTCCCGACCTCACACGCGCCCGCGACGAGCACGACGCCTTCGCCGGCGCGCTGCGCGACCGCGGCGTCGAGGTGCTGTTACTCGGCGATCTGCTCACCGAGGCGATCGAACACAGTGGGGCCGCACGCATCCAGGGCATCTCGGCGGCCGTCGGGGTGCGCAGGCTCGGCCCGCACCTCGTCGACGAGCTCAGCCGCCATCTGCGCGCGCTGCC
>NZ_MVPX01000511.1:0-18065 GCF_002043085.1 Gordonia sp. i37
ACGTCGTCGTCGCTGGTGCGGCAGATGCATCATGACGACGAGTTCGCGATCGAACCGCTGCCCAATCTGCTCTACAGCCGCGACAGCTCGTTCTGGGTGGGTTCGCGGTTCGCGATCTCGTCGCTGGCGCGTCGGGCGCGGGCCCGCGAGGCGTCGCTCGTCGACCTGATCTACGCCCACCACCCGCGGTTCCTGGGGGCGCGTCGCGCCTACGAGTCCCGGGTGGCACCGGTCGAGGGCGGCGACGTCCTGCTGCTCGCCCCGGGTGTCGTGGCGGTCGGGGTGGGGGAGCGCACCACCCCGGCCGGCGCGGAGGCACTGGCCCAGAGCCTGTTCGCCGATGCGCTCGCCCACACCGTCCTCGCGATCCCGATCGAGCGGACCGGGGTGTTCATGCACCTGGGAACGATGTGCACCATGGTCGACGCCGAGAAGTTCCTGGTGCACCCGGTGATGGCAGAAGGCATGTCCGCCTTTGCCGTTCGCGACGACGGCACTGGCGGGGTGAGCGTGTCGCAGGCGCGTCCGTTCGCCGACGCCGCGGCCGAGGCGATGGGCCGGGACCGCATCACGCTGATCGAACCCGACCTCGCCACCGGGGTGGCCGATCCCGGTCAGTGGAACGACAGCAGCAACACCCTCGCCGTCGAGCCCGGCGTCGTCGTGTCCTACCGCCACAACTCCGACACCAACCGACGGCTGCGGGAGTCGGGCATCGAGGTCATCGAGATCGACGGTTCCGAACTCGACGCGGGGCGTGGTGGCCCGCGCTGCATGGCCTGCCCGCTCGCACGTGACGAGATCTGAGGCCCCGTGACCACCGACCCCAACGTGCCCATCCACCTCGCCGGGCTGCTGCGCATCGATCCCACCGCCGCGCGCCCGCCCTACGAACAGATCCGGTTGGGCGTGATCGAGCTCATCGGGTCGGGAAAGATCTTGGTGGGGGCGCGGATTCCGACGGTCCGGGCACTGGCGTCGGATCTGCGCCTCGCGCCCAACACCGTTGCCCGCAGCTACCGCGAACTCGAGGCGGGCGGCATCATCGAGACCCGCGGACGTCACGGATCGTTCATCAAGGCCGGCCCCGACGCCCGGCTCGCGGCCGCCCAGAACACCACCGTCGAGCATGTGAAAAGCCTGCGTGAGCTGGGGTTCGACGACGCGGCGATCCTCGACATGCTGCGGCGCGCTCTCGGCTGGAGTTGAAGTTCGCCAAGATTGTTGCTTGTGTGAATTGGTGCAAAAAGCCCAAAAACCCGCAACCGGAACGCGAGTCTCGTTGGATCCGACGGTGTTCGGGGTCACTGCCGCGATCGTCATCGGTTTCGTCGCCTGGGGGCTGATCGGCCCCGACAGCCTCAACACGGTCAGCGACACCGTCCTCGGATGGATCACCACCAATCTCGGCTGGCTGTTCGTGTTGGCGGCCACCGGATTCGTGATCTTCGCGGTCTATCTCGCGGTCAGCAAGTACGGTCGCATCCCGCTCGGCGCCGACGACGAGAAGCCCGAATACCGCACGGTCAGCTGGATCGCGATGATGTTCAGCGCCGGCATGGGCATCGGCCTGATGTTCTTCGGCTCGTATGAGCCGCTGTTCCACTTCGTCGACGCGCCACCGGAGATGACCGCCGCCGACGTGCGCACCGCCATGGCAACGACCATGTTCCACTGGGGTTTTCACCCGTGGGCGATGTACGCGGTGGTCGGGCTGGCGATCGCCTACGGCACCTACCGATGTGGGCGTACCCAGTTGATCAGCTCGGTGTTCGCCCCGCTGCTGGGGTCGCGGACCAACGGACCGATCGGCAAGATCATCGACATCCTCGCGATCTTCGCGACCCTGTTCGGGACCGTCGCCTCGCTGGGACTCGGTGCGCTGCAGATCGGTTCGGGGATCAGCAAGGTCGGCTGGCTCGACAATCCGGGCACCATGCTGTTGGTGGCGATCGTCGCGATCCTCACCGCGTGCTTCGTGGCGTCGGCGGTGTCGGGGATCGCCAAGGGCATCCAGTGGCTGTCCAACATCAACATGGTGTTGGCGCTGATCCTCGCGGTCTTCGTCTTCGTGGTCGGCCCCACCGTCTTCATCCTCGATCTGCTGCCGACCACCCTCGGCGCCTATCTCAACGATCTACCGTTCTTCTCGGCGCGCTCGGGCGCCACCGTCGACGCCGACGGTCAGCAGTGGCTGGCCGACTGGACGATCTTCTACTGGGCGTGGTGGGTGTCGTGGACCCCGTTCGTCGGGATGTTCCTGGCCAAGATCTCCAAGGGCCGGACGATCCGCGAATTCGTCATCGGCGTCATGGTGGTGCCGGTGGTGGTGTCGTTGCTGTGGTTCTGCATTTTCGGCGGCACCGCGATCCGGGAGAACATGGACGGCGTGCTGCCGTTCGACCCGGCCACCGCCGCCAGCGAGGACACCCTGTTCGATGTGCTGGCCAACCTGCCGTGGACGGGTATCGCCTCGGCGCTGGTGATGATCCTCGTCGCGATCTTCTTCGTGTCCGGCGCCGACTCGGCGTCACTGGTGATGGGTACGCTCTCCGAGCGCGGCACCCACGAGCCACGCCGGGTGACGACCGTGTTCTGGGGTGTGCTGACCGGTGCCGTCGCCGCGTTGCTGCTCGCGATGGGCGGCGACGACCCCGACCACGAAGCCCTCAACGGCATCAAGCAGATGGCGATCATCGCCGCGCTGCCGTTCGTCCTGGTGATGATCGGCATGTGCGTCTCGCTGTACATGGATCTGCGGCGTGACCCGCTGATCGTGTCGCGTCAGATCCTCGCCGGACAGGTCGACGACCACATCCGCAAACAGGCCGAGGTGATCAGCACCGGTGAGATGCCGGTCGCCGGTACCACGCCGATCGTGGCGAGCCCGGACGGGCAGGTTCCGGACGGTCGCGTTTCGGACGGGCAGGTTTCGGACGGGGCGGGCGCGACACCGCGCACCGAGTAGCTCGGCAACAACCGTCGAGTGGGCGCCCTGTCACGTCGATCGGGCGCCCATTCGCGTCGACCGTGCGCTGTATCCCGTCGACCGTGCGCTTGATCGCGTCGATCGGGTATCAGCCCCAGCTGGGCAACCAGATCTCCTGCCGCCACATCGTCGGCGAGATGGGGGAGGCGGTCAGGATCGGCCACAGCCAGACGAAGTTGGCGACGACGAGCCCCACATAGAGGGCGACGACGATGACCGCGAGCGCCTGCCTCTCCGGTCGGGTGCCCGGCACGGCGCGTCGCGATCCGCGCAGGATGTCCCCGCAGGCCAGGGCCAATCCCATCACCAGGAACGGCGCGAGCACGGTCGCGTAGAAGAAGTACATCTGACGGTCGAGTTCGATGAACCACGGCAGGTAGCCGGCGGCGTAGGCGGTGACGACCGCGGCGTAGCGCCAGTCGCGTCGCACGAACCACGACCACATGCCCCAGAGGAGCATCGGCACCGACAACCACCACATCGCCGGTGAGCCGATGAGCATCTGCGCGCGGACACATTCGCCGCCGCCGCATTGGTCGGGTCCGTTCTCCAGGGCATAGAGCATGGGCCGCAGGCTCATCGGCCACGTCCACGGTTTGGATTCCCACGGGTGGTGGTTGCCCGCCGAGTTGGTGAGATGCTCGTGGAAGCTCAGGACACCGGCCTCGTAGTACCAGAGTGAGCGCCACGCGCCGGGCAACCACGACCATGTGCCACCGGTGCCGATGGTGTTGCCGACCTGATAGCGGTACACCGACGTCTCACTGGAGAACCACGGGATGAACGTCGCCAGGTAGATGGCGATCGGCATCACGGCAAGGCTCATGCCCGCCGGGAAGACGTCGCGACGCAGCGTGCCCAGCCAGGGGCGCTGCACGTGATAGGCCTTGCGGGCGGCGACGTCGAAGCCCACCGAGAGCAGCCCGAAGAAGATGATGTAGTAGATCCCCGACCATTTGGTACCGCAGGTCAGCCCGAGCATGACGCCCGCGGTGAAGCGATACCAGCGAAAGCCCAGGCGCGGCCCGAACACCGAATCGTGGATGCGGCCTTCCAGATACACCTTGTGCATGCGTGCCCGCACCTGGTCGCGGTCGGCGATCAGCGCGGTGAAGGTCGCCACGACGAACAGTGCCTGGAAGATGTCGAGCATGCCCAGCCGTGACTGGACGACGAGCACGCCGTCGCAGATCGCGAAGATCCCGGCGATCGCGCCGATCAGGGTGGATCGGGTCATGCGTCGCACGACGAGGTAGATCATCACCACGATCGCGATGCCCGACAGCGCCGAGATCACCCGCCACCCGAGCGGGGTGTAACCGAACATGGCCTCGCCGGCGGCGAGCAGCCATTTGCCGACCGGTGGATGCACGACCAGCCCGTAGGCCGGGTTGTCCTCGATCCAATTGCCGCCGGTGAGGACCTGCCAGCCCTGCGGGACGTAATGCTTCTCGTCAAAGATCGGGGTGCCGTCGTCGGTCGGCGTGTTCAGCGACCAGAAGCGTGTGATCGTCGCGAGCAACGTGATGACCAGGCCGACGATCAGTCCGCGAACGCGGTCGGGAGCGCCGAACAGAGGGGTCGGGATCTCCGGACCGGGCCGTGGCGCGGTCGGGTGCGCCGACGCCGTGATCTCGGCGCTGAGGTGTCGGTCGCGCTGGGCGACGTCGCCGGCGGTGAGGGTCACTCGTCCGATCGTAATGGTCGCCGGACGGCGACCGGCCAGGCCGTAGGCTTGCGGGATGACTTCGCCGTCGCCGACGGGTGCCCTGGTGCTCGCGGCCACCCCGATGGGCCGATACGACGACGCGTCACCTCGCCTGGTCGAGGCCCTGCGCACCGCCGACATCGTCGCCGCCGAGGACACCCGCCGCGCCCGCGCCCTGGCCGCCGGGCTGGAGGTGACCATCGCCGGTGAACTCATCAGTTACTACGACCAGGTCGAGGCCGCCCGCACACCGCGCCTCGTGGAGGCCATCGCCGCCGGCGCCACGGTACTGCTGATCACCGACGCCGGCATGCCGTCGGTCAGCGACCCCGGCTATCGCATCGTCGTGGCCTGCGCCGACGCCGGACTGCGGGTGACCGCACTGCCCGGGCCGTCGGCGGTCACCACCGCGCTGGCGGTGTCGGGGATGCCGTCGGAACGGTTCTGCTTCGAGGGGTTCGCACCCCGCAAGTCCGGGGCGCGCCGCGACTGGCTGGGCGTGCTGCGCGACGAATCACGCAGCGCCGTGTTCTTCGAATCGCCGCACCGACTCGCCGACTGTCTCGCCGACGCCGTCGAGGTCCTCGGCCCGGAGCGTCGGGCGGCGGTGTGCCGTGAGCTGACCAAGACCTACGAGGAAGTGCGGCGCGGAACGCTCGCCGAACTGGCCGCGTGGGCCGCCGACGGGATCAGAGGGGAGATCACCGTGGTGCTCGCCGGTGCCGTTGCCGGCGAACCCGACCTCGACGAACTCGTCACCCGTGCAACGGCACTCGCCGACGACGGAATGCGTTTGAAAGACGCGTGCGCGCAGGTCGTCAAGGGCACCAACGCCTCTCGACGCGATGTGTACGAGGCGGTGCTGGCGGCACGATCGGTGGACTGACCGGCGACTCGTGGCGTCAGGCCTGTGCGGAGATGATGCTGGCCGCCTTGTCCAGGCACTCCTGCCATTCACGTTCGGGATCGGAGTCGATGGTGATGCCGCCGCCGACGCCGAGCTCCAGCCCGCCGCCGGGGGATATCTCGACGGTGCGGATGGCGACGTTGAGATCCAGGAGCGCGTCGGGTCCGGCGAGACCGACTGCGCCGCAATACACTCCGCGCGGCGACGATTCCCATTCCGCGAGCAGTCCGCGCGCCCGTAGTTTCGGGGTGCCGGTGACCGAGGCCGGTGGCCAGGTGGCGTCGAGGAGTCGGGAATTGCCGACGTCGGGCGCCACGATCGCCTCCACCCGCGACACCAGGTGCCACACACCGGGTGCCGGGACGACGGTGAGAAGGTCGGCGACTCGCACCGATCCGGTGACCGCGACGCGCCCGAGGTCGTTGCGGACGAGGTCGACGATCATGATGTTCTCGGCGATGTCCTTCGTCGACGCCGACAACACGCTCGGGTCGGCGTCGGCGGCGATGGTGCCCTTGATCGGCGACGACGAGACGATGTTGCCGGTCCGGCGCAGGAACGTCTCCGGTGAGAAACTCGCGACCGCACCCCACTCGCCTTGCAGGAAGGCCGATTTGGCCGGACGTGTCGCGCCGGTGAGGTCGAGATAGAACTCCAGTGCCGACCCCTCGAGGTGGCCGGTGAAGCGGGTACACACGCACGCCTGGTAGATGTCGCCGGCGCGGATCGCCTCCAGACACTTCTCGATGGCCTCGACGTGGTGGGCGTGGTCCGGTGGCATCCATCGTGCCGACCACCGCGACCCCGACCACAACGACCCCGACGGCAGCGGGTTCCCGCCGACCCGCCCCAGCGCGGCGTCGTCCATCGCCCGGGTCACCCAGTCGGGCTGCGGTGAGCCATCCACCGACACGTGTCGCCACTGCCCGCTGCGCAGTACCAGCAGACGTTCGGTGAGTCCGCCCGCACACGACGGCAGCGTGGCCGCGGGCGCGTGCGAACCGTCGAAACCGCAGTAGCCCAACCAGAATCGGTCGGTGCGGTCGGCTGGAGCCGACCCGGCGCGAATCTCGATCGACGGCGCGATCACCGCGTCGGCATCCCACCAGTCGCCGATGAGTGCCGCCGGACCGGGCACGCCCTGTTTCGTCGCGGAATGCTGCAACGACCGCAGGACGTCGAGCGCGGTGGCCGTCATGCCGGAACGATCACGCCTCGTAACGAGGGAAGACCGGTGCGGGCTTGGGCAGTTCGGTTCCCGGCACCAGTCGCTGGGCGACGGCCGCGAAGTCGCGGTGGTCGTCGACGCGCAGCAGATCGAGCAGTGTGCCGCAGGCCGTCGGCATGACCGGCTGGGCCAACAGGGCCACCACACGCACGACCTCGGCGCACACGTAGAGCACGGTGCCGGTGCGCGCCAGATCGGTCTTGGCCAGTTTCCACGGTTCCTGTGCGGAGATGTAGCGGTTGGTCTCGGCCAGCGTCGTCCACAACGTCTCGAGACCGAGATGAATCGCCTGGGCGTCGAAGTGCTCACGCATCTTCGGAAGCAATTCGTCTGTGGCCGTGAGTAATCGCCGATCGTCCTCGGTGAACTCGGCCGGAGCCGGCACCGCGCCGTCGAAGTACTTGCCGATCATCGACAGGGTGCGCTGGGCGAGGTTGCCGAACTCGTTGGCCAGGTCGGCGTTGATCCGCGACACGATCGCTTCCGCCGAGTACGACCCGTCCTGCCCGTAGGACACCTCGCGCAGGAAGAAGTACCGCACCGGATCGAGACCGAACTCGTCGATGAGGTTGTCCGGGTCGACGACGTTGCCGACGGACTTGCTCATCTTCTCGCCGCGGTTGAACAAGAAGCCGTGGGCGAACACACGTTTGGGCAGCGGCAGGCCTGCGCTCATCAGGAACGCCGGCCAGTACACGCAGTGGAAGCGGATGATGTCCTTGCCGATGATGTGCAGATCGGCCGGCCAATACCGTTCGTAAGTGGCCTCGTCGTCGGGAAAACCCGCACCCGTCAGATAGTTGGTCAGCGCGTCGACCCATACGTACATGACGTGATCGGGATGCCCGGGCACCGGCACACCCCAGTCAAAGGTGGTGCGCGACACCGACAGATCGGTCAGCCCACCCTTGACGAAGCTCACCACCTCATTGCGCCGCACGTCGGGCCCGACGAACTCCGGGTGGCTCTCGTAGAGATCGAGCAACTTGTCCTGATACGCCGACAGCCGGAAGAAGAAGCTCTGCTCCTCGGTCCAGGTCAGGACGTGACGGGTGTCGGTGGCCACGCGCTGCCCGGCGTCGTCGACCTCGGTGTCGCCCTCGGCGTAGAACATCTCGTCGCGCACGTCGTACCAGCCGGAGTACGTGTCGAGGTAGATGTCGCCGGCGTCGACCATGCGCTGCCAGATCGCCGCCGATGCCCGTTTGTGATCCTCGTCGGAGGTCCGGATGAAACGGTGATAACTCGAACCGAGACGATCCTGCAGCTCCTGAAACCGGTCGGAGTTGCGGTTGGCGAGCTCTGCGGTCGGGATGCCCTCCTTCTCCGCGGTCTGCTGCATCTTCTGCCCGTGCACATCGGTGCCGGTGAGGAAGCGCACGTCGAAGCCGTCGAGCCGCTTGAACCGGGCCAGCGCGTCGGCGGAGATGTACTCGTAGGCGTGCCCGATGTGCGGTGCGCCGTTGGGGTAGGCGATCGCGGTGGTGAGGTAGTACGGGCGGCCCGCTCCGTGCGAGGCGGTCGCGTCGGAGGTGGGGGCGTCGGTGCTGGTCAGGTCACTGGGCATAGTGATGACAGGATACGGGGTCGCTCCCAGCCACAGCCCACCCCGTCACGCTCTGGTCAGCGCGGACGTCGGCGAATCCCGCTGCTCCCGGTGGCTGGTACGCGGTGTACGAATACAGCTTCCACCGCAGCGGGGTACCGACCCCGATTTTCGGCTGTTTTCGCCCGATTCCGTGGAAGTTGTATTCGTACGGCCGGGCGTCCGGCCGCGGATGCGGGGCCGATTCGGACATCACCCGATACCCTGGCCCCATGGTGATGGCTGATCGTCCCGGGGTCGCAACCGCATCGGCGCCGGTGACCGCGTTGACCATGGTCGGTTTGGCCGACAGCATGCTCAACGGCCTGGCCCGCGTGCCGTTCCGCCGGTTCTGGCAGGGGCCGGGCGGACTACTCGACAACGTGGGGCAGTCGGTCACGCGTCAGGCCGTGCGCTCGTTCATGGGCTACATCGTCGGCCTGCCCATCGAGGAGTTCCGGTCGATGGAGAAGGTGCTCGACGAACTGTGCCGGACGGTCATCCCACCGTTCATCCACCTCACCGACGACGTCGAGGTCACCGACGACGAGATCAACGGGGTGCCCGGACTGTGGGTGCGGTCGCGGTCGAGTTCGGATGCCTTCGTCGACGACGACGCGCAGAAGAAGACCATCGACGGCACCATCCTCTACCTGCACGGCGGCGGCTACATCGGGACCACCCCGATGATGTACTCGGCCTTCGCCGCATCCCTGTGCAGCGGCACTGGCTGCGAGGTCTTCATCGCCGACTACCGGATGGCGCCGGAGTTCCCGTTCCCCGCCGGCGTGCACGACGCCGCCGATGTCTATCGCGGACTGCTCGAGCGCGGCGTCGACGCCGATCACCTCGTCATCGCCGGTGATTCGGGCGGCGGCGGGTTGGCGACCTCGCTGGTCACCTACCTGTCGGAGATCGGGTCGCCGCGCCCGGCGGCTCTGGCGCTGTTCTCCCCGGAGGTCGATCTCGATCTCGACCACCCGTCGATCACCGACAACGCCAAGACCGACATCCTGCCGTGGAACGTGCCCGTCACGCCGTATCTGCACGGCGTCTCACCCGATGACACGCGCGTGTCGATGACGAAAGCCGAACCGGACGCGCAATGGTTCCCGCCGACCTTCGTGACGTGGGGTGCCGACGAGATGTTCCGTGATCCCATCCGCGAATTCGTGGAGACGCTGCGCGCCGCCGACATCGAGGTCATGTCGCTGGAGGAACGCGGCATGTTCCACGTCTTCCCGATCCTGATGCCGTGGGCGGAGAGCTCGCACGAGGTGTACCGCGAACTCGACGAGTTCGTCGACCGTCACGTCACCCCAGACCCGGCCGCCGCACCCACCCACTGACGAGCGCTCCAGGCGACCGACAAGCGCTTCCGCGCACCCGGCGCCTAGGCTGGCCGCATGGTGATGGCTGATCGTCCCGAGGTAGCGACCGCATCCGGACCCGTGAGTGCGCTGGCGGTGGTGGGTCTGGCCGAGAGCATGCTCAACGGACTCGCCCGGGTTCCGTTCCAGAAGCCGTGGAGCGGTCCCGGTGGCCTCCTGGACAACCTCGGACAGTCGGTGACCCGACAGACGATCCGCGCGTTCATGGGCTATTCGATGGGCCTGCCGATCGAGGAGTTCCGTTCGATGGAGAAATTCATCGACGACATCTGCAAGATCGTGCTCCCGCCGGTCGTCGGTCTGGCCGGCAAGGTCGAGATCGTCGCCGACGAGGTCGCCGGGATACCGGGGATCTGGTGTCGCGCCAAGGATTCCACCGACTCCTATGTCGACGACGCCGAGCAGAAGAAGGCCATCGACGGCACCATGCTGTATCTGCACGGCGGCGGCTACATCGGCACCTCACCGATGATGTACGCCGCCTTCGCCGCCGCCCTCGTCCGCCTCACCGGGTTCGAGATCTTCATCGCCGACTACCGGATGGCGCCGGAATTCCCGTTCCCCGCCGGCGTGCACGACGCCGCCGACGTCTACCGCGGGCTGCTCGAGCGAGGGGTCGACCCTGCGCATCTGGTGGTCGCCGGGGACTCCGGCGGTGGCGGGCTCGCCACCTCGCTGGTGGCCTACCTGCGCGATCACGACCTCCCCAAACCAGCTGCGCTGGCCCTGTTCTCACCGGAGATCGACCTCGATCTCGACCACGATTCGATCGTCGAGAACGCGCCGTACGACATCCTGCCGTGGAGTATCCCGGTCGCGCCGTACCTGCGCGGGGTGCAGCCCAATGACGACCGGGTCTCGGCCGTGTACGGCCATCCCGACCCGGAGTGGTTCCCGGCGACGTTCGTCTGCTGGGGCGAGGTGGAGATGTTCCGTGACGGCATCCGGCAGTTCGTCGAGAACCTGGAAGCCGCGGGGGTACCGGTGACGGGGAGGGAGGAGCGTGGCATGTTCCACGTCTTCCCGATCCTCATGCCGTGGGCGGAGTCGTCCAAGCGGGTGCTGCGTGAACTCGGCGAACTCGCCGACCGCTACGTCATCTCGGATCCGCAAGCGGCCCAGACGCACTGACGGTAACGCCAAGATCGGTGGCCGCCCGGGATCTCACATCTGACGGCGGTAGGGCTCGCATCCAGGCGGGGCCTTGGGCGGCTCACGCAGGGCGATCTCCGGGATCGACATGGTGACCGGTGTGCCCTCGGTGAGGGTGAACTTGTCACCGTGATGCGCGAGGTCGATGTCGGGTCCCGAGAGCAGGCGATACGTCGCCGAGCTCTTGTCGATGGCGACCAGCATCTTGGAGTCGCGCACCGTCATCCGGAACGACAGGTAGTCCAGTCGTGTCGGCAGTCTCGGCGCGAACGTGATGTTGCCACCGAAGTCGCGCATGCCGCCGAACCCGGCCACACAATCCATCCACGCTCCGGCCAGCGCCGCGATGTGCAGACCGCTCGCCACGTTGTCGTGCAGATCGTGCAGATCGGTGAACACCGATTCGACGAGCAGATCGTAGGAGAGGTCGGGGTAGCCGACCTCGGCGGCGGTGACCGCCTCACAACACGCCGACAACGACGAATCCCGCACCGTCAGTGGGTAGTAGTAGTCGAAGTTCCGCAGTTTCTGTTCCGGGGTGAAACTCTCGCCGAACAGGTACATGGCGAACACCAGGTCGGCCTGTTTGACGACCTGCTTGCGGTACAGCTCGTAGTACGGATAGTTCAGCAGCAGTGGGTATTTGCCGCGTGAAGCCTCGAAATCCCATGCGCCCAACAGGGTGAACGCCTCGCACTGCTGGTGCACACCGAGTGCCTCGTCGTAGGGCATCACCATGTCGTCGGCGCAGGCCTCCCAGTGCGCCGACTCGGCGTTGGTGACGCCGAACTGCTGAGCCAGGTCCGGACGCCGGTGCACCGCGGCCACCGCATCCCGAAGGTTTTGTTGTGCAGCGAGATTGGTGAAGATGTTGTTGTTGACCACGGCGGTGTACTCGTCGGGTCCGGTGATGCCGTCGATCCGGAAGTGCCCGTTGACGTCGTGATGTCCGAGGCCGGCGAACAGGCGGGCGGTCTCGACGAGGATCTCGACGCCGCATTCGGTTTCGAACTGCTCATCGTGGGTGGCGCGCAGGTATCGGCCGGTCGCGTTGGCGATGTCGGCGCTCACGTGCACGCCCGCGGTACCCGCGGGCCAGTAGCCCGAACACTCGTCACCGTTGATCGAGCGCCACGGGAACATCGCGCCGCGCTGGGCGAGTTCGGCGGCACGCGCCTTGGCCTTGTCCATCGTGGCGTGGCGCCAGCGCAACTCCTCGCCGGCCGCCGCGGGCACCGTGTACGTCAGCATCGGCAGGATGAAACTTTCGGTGTCCCAGAAGGTGTGGCCGTCGTAGCCGGGGCCGGTGAGTCCCTTGGCCGGGATCGCGCGCGACTGGCCGCGCGCGCCCGCCTGGAGCACGTGGAACAAGGCGAACCGGATCGCCTGCTGCAGTTCGGGATCGCCGTCGAGCTCGATGTCGGCGTCGCGCCAGAAGTCCTCGAGGTAGGCGGCCTGATTGGCTTTGAGTGAGTCCCAGCCGGTTTCCATCGCCATCGCCAGCGCGGCGTCGACCTGTGCGCGCAGTGCGGGTACCGATCGCCGCGCCGACCAGCCGTAGCCGATATATTTGGTCAGGCTCAGCCGGGTGCCCTCGGGGACGTTGGCGGCCACCGTCAGTCGCGCGAGGTCACCGTCGGCGCGAATGAAAGTGTCTGCGCGATCGGGGAATTCGATCTGATGATCCATACCGGCGGCCATGTGCAGGCCCGAGCGCTTGGTGTGGTGGACCAGGATGCCCCAGTAGTTGCGGCAGGTCGCGAGATCCGAGACCAGCGGCTGATCGAGTGCTGCCGCCAGGCGCGGATCGTTGCCCGGCGTCGGAATAGGTTCGTTGGCAAGCAGATCCGACTGCAGCACCAGCTTCATGTCCTCGCCGACCGGCTCCACCTCGTAGTGGATCGCGGCGATGGTGCGCTTGGTGAACGACACCAGCCGCTCGGACTTGATGCGTACCGTGCGACCGGTCGGGGAGGTCCACAGGGTGCTGCGCCGCAACGTGCCGGTGCGGAAGTCGAGCACACGCTCGTGCTCCTCGGTGCGACCATAACGCAGGTCCATCGGCTCGTCCTCGACGAGCAACCGGATGATCTTGCCGTCGGTGACGTTGACCACGGTCTGCCCGGATTCGGGGTAACCGTAACCACTTTCGGCGTACGGCAGACCGCGCTGCTCGTAGAAGCCGTTGAGGTAGGTGCCCGGGTGATCGACCGGCTCACCCTCCTCGAAGGTGCCGCGCAACCCGATGTGCCCGTTGGACAGCGCGAAGAGGGTCTCGGTGCGCCCGAGCATGTCGATGTCGAGTCCGCGCCAGCGCAATTGCCATGGGTGGACGTCGAATCCGTAGGCGTTGTCGGAGGTGCTCATGCGGGGAGTAACTCCTCGAGATCGTTGACGACGATGGACGCCCCGGCCGCGGTCATCGACGCGGCCTGGGTGCCGCCGACCCGGTCGATACCGACGACGTAGCCGAAATGACCGGCGGCACCGGCCTGGACTCCGGAGATCGCATCCTCGAAGACCGCGGCGGCTGCGGGCTCGACGCCCATCCGCTGTGCTCCGAGAAGATACGAATCGGGGGCGGGTTTGCCGCGCAGGCCCGCGGCGGCCGTCTCGAGACCGTCCACGCGAACCTCCACGAACTCCGACAGATCGGCGGCGTCGAGCACCGCGGCGCCATTCTTCGACGAGGTCACCACCGCGATCCGCAGACCGGCATCCTTCGCGGCCTGCAGATAGCGCACCGATCCCGGATACGGGTTCACCCCATCGCGTTCGAGGCTGGCGAGGAACATCTCGTTCTTCCCGCTGCCGATCGCCTCGACGGTGGCGTCGTCGACGTCGTCGATACCGCGGCTGGCGAGGAAGGCACGCACACCGTCGTCGCGCGGACGGCCGTCGACATGGTCGAGGTAGTCCTGCTCGGTGAACGGCGTGAACCCCTCGCCGTCGCGCTGACGAAGGTAGGCATCGAACGCCGCCTTCCACGCGTGGCGATGCAGGACGGCGGTACTCGTGAGGACACCGTCGAGGTCGAAGAGCGCGACGGTGACGTCATCTGGCAAACCCAACACGAGTGGCCACGCTACCCGTCTGTGGCGGCTGGGGCGCGCTATGCGAGCGACGCGGATCCGCGGGGTGTCGCGCAGGTGCACAAATGTGTGGACGCGTGCGACGCGAATGATGAACCATGAGGCCATGTCTCGTGATGTCGTACAGTCCCGACGCTTCGCCCAGGTCGATGTCTTCGCGTCCCAACCGGTCTCCGGCAATCCGGTGGCGGTGGTCGTGGACGCCGACGGCATCGGTGACGAACAGATGGCGGCGTTCGCGCGATGGACCAATCTGTCGGAAACCACGTTCCTGCTGCCGCCGACCGACGCGGACGCCGACTACCGGCTGCGGATCTTCACTCCCGGCTCGGAGATGCCTTTCGCCGGGCATCCGACGCTGGGGTCGGCGCATGCGTGGCTCGCCGCCGGGGGTGTCGCCGCGGGCGACGACATCGTGCAGGAGTGCGGTGTCGGGCTGGTCCGCATCCGACGGACCGACGGTCGCCTCGCCTTCGCCGCGCCGCCGCTGAGCCGTTCCGGGCCCGTCGCCGACGACACCCGCGCCGAGGTGACCGCCGCCCTCGGCGTGGACCCGCAGCACGTACTCGCCGCCGAATGGGTGATCAACGGGCCGCGGTGGATGGTGTTGCAGCTCGATTCGGCGCAGCGCGTGCTCGAAGTGACCCCCGACTTCGCCGCCCTCGGCGACCATGAGGTGGGGCTCGTCGGCGCCCACACCGAGGCGACCGCCCCCGGAGCCGATGTGATGTTCGAGGTCCGCGCGTTCGCACCCGGCGACGGCATCCCCGAGGACCCGGTCACCGGCAGTCTCAACGCCGGCATCGCGATGTGGCTGCGCGGCGCCGGTTTGGCGCCGTCGTCCTATGTGGCTGCTCAGGGAACCGTGCTCGGCCGGTCCGGACGCGTGCACGTCACTGACGACGGGGAGAACATCTGGATCGGCGGCGAGAGCACGACCGTCATCACCGGCAGCGTCGATCTGTAGGCACACCGGTGGCCGCGACCCCCGATAACCCCGACCCCGGTACGCCGAGCCCTACAGTTGGCCGCATGACCGACGCCGACAGCGCCCACCACACCGCCGACAGCGCCCACCACACCGCCGACAGCGCCCACCACACCGCCGACAGCGCTTCGATGAAGGCCGAGAGCGCCAAGGCGGCCAAGAAGCGGCGTCGTCGGGAGCCGCCGCCGGACCCCGAGCTCCTGCCGGGGCTGGTCGACGCGCACACCCATCTCGCCGCCTGTGGCGGGCGGGATGCGGACTCGGTCCGGGCCATCCTCGATCACGCCGAGACGGTCGGTGTCGGGCAGGTCGTCACCGTCGCCGACGACATGATCGACGCGCGCTGGGCTCTCGACGCCGCGCACTGGGACGATCGGGCGTTCGCCGCGGTTGCGCTGCATCCCACCCATGCGGGCGAACTCGACGATGCGGCGCGCGCCGAACTCGAACAGATGGCCGCCGATCCGCGGGTGGTGGCCATCGGCGAGACCGGTCTCGACTACTACTGGCCCGGCAAGTCCGAGTCGGCGGCGTCGCCGGAGGTCCAGAAGGAGGCCTTTGCCTGGCACATCGATCTGGCCAAGCGGATCGGCAAACCGCTGATGATCCACAACCGGGAGGCCGACCACGACCTCCTCGACATCCTGGCGGCCGAGGGCTCACCGGACGCCGTGATCATGCATTGCTTCTCCGGTGACCGGAATGTTGCTCGCGAATGCATAGATCGCGGCTATTTTCTGAGTTTTGCTGGAACTGTGACATTTGCCAATGCTGCCGAGTTGCGTGAGTCAGCTCACCTGGTGCCGGACGGGCAGATCCTCGTCGAGACCGACGCACCGTTCCTGACCCCGCATCCCTACCGTGGCCAGCCGAATCAGTCCTATTGCCTGCCTTATTCGGCACGGCTGCTCGCCGATGTCCGTCGAACGGATGAGCACACGATGGCGCAGACGCTCGGTGACAACGCGCGACGCGTTTACCGGCTGTCTTTGCGGTAATCACCCCTGCTCGTTATCGTATTGTGATCCGTCGCCTCGGCGGTGGTTTCGTTCCTCGGGATGTGGGCCCTCGGGCCCGTCCGGGACGACCACCTCGCGCCGGTGTCGGGGGATGACCACGTCGTCGATCAGGATGCTTGACCTTGTCTGTTTTCGCGAGAATCCACACGTTGGAGTCGATGCGCGCCCGCATCGCCATCGGGGCCGTGCTCTGCACCGTCGCCGCGGGCGGCGTGATGGGCGTGACGATGCACAAACACGTCACCATCGACGTCGACGGCCAGAAGATCCAGGTCGCCACGATGACGATGAACGTCGACTCGTTGCTCGAGTCGCAGGGCTACCAGCCGGTCAGCGGCGACATGGTGTCGCCGTCCCCGAATTCATCGTTCTCCGACGGTCAGACGATCACCTTCCATCGCAAGAAGCAGGTCGTCCTCGACGTGGAGGGCGAGAAGCGCGTCGTCGAGACGACCGCGGTCAACGTGAACCAACTCCTCGCCCAGCAAGGGCTCTCACACGGTGCGGACCAGGCGAACTTCAACGCGAACGGGCCGATCCCGGTCAACGGCGCGGTCGTCGACGTCACGCTCCCCAAGAAGCTCGTCATCATCGACGGCGGGGTGCCATCGATCAAGTCGGTGCCCGCCGACACCGTGTCGGAGGCCCTCGAGGGCATCGGTGCGCCGTTGCAGGACGCCGACAAGGTCACCCCGGCCGCCGACGCCAAGGTCACCGACGGCACGGTCATCAACGTCACCCGCATCCGCACCACCGAGACCACTGTCGAAGAGGACGTCAACGCTCCCGACGTCACCCAGGACGATCCGACCCTGATCAAGGATCGCCGCATCGTCGTCAAGCCCGGTAAGCCGGGCCGTGCGAAGGTTCAGTACGAGGTGACCACCGTCAACGGCAAGATCACCAAGCGCGTGAAGATCAGCCAGGACGTGCTCACCCAGCCGGTCGCGGCCACCGTTCGCGTCGGGACCAAGCCGGGCGCACCGTTCGTGCCGTTCGGTTCGGTGTGGGATGCGCTGGCCCAGTGTGAATCGACCGGTAACTGGGCGATCAACTCCGGCAACGGTTTCTACGGTGGTATCCAGTTCGACCAGAACACCTGGGATCGCTGGGGCGGCCAGGAGTACGCGCCGCGCCCGGACCTCGCCACCCGTGAGGAGCAGATCGCGATCGCCGAGAAGACCCAGGCCGCACAGGGCTGGGGTGCGTGGCCGTCCTGCTCGTCGCGGCTGGGGCTCTGATCTGACCGCCGACGACGCGCCTGCGCATTCGCGCCTACTCGGTCCGGCGCAGATCCGGGCTCTGGCAACCGAACTGGGCGTTCGCCCGACCAAGACCCTCGGGCAGAACTTCGTCCATGACGCCAACACGGTGCGACGTATCGTCGCCGCATCCGGTGTCGGGGCCGACGACGTCGTGCTCGAGGTCGGCCCCGGTCTCGGCTCGCTGACCCTGGCCCTGCTCGGCACCGTCTCGCGCGTGATCGCCGTCGAGATCGACCCGGTCCTGGCCGCACGGCTTCCCGCCACCGTGGCGGAGTACGCGCCGACCCGGTCAGCGGCACTCGACGTCGTCACCGCCGACGCGATGACGGTGCTCGCCGACGACCTGCCCGCCGCGCCCACCGCACTTGTGGCGAATCTGCCCTACAACGTTGCGGTGCCCGTGCTGCTGCACCTGCTCGCGCAGTGCCCGACGCTGCAGACCGCTCTGGTGATGGTGCAGGCCGAGGTCGCCGACCGCCTCGCCGCCGGACCGGGCGGCCGCATTTACGGCGTCCCGAGCGTCAAGGCCCGCTACTTCGGTGACGTGTCGCGGGCGGGTGCGGTGGGCCGCAACGTGTTCTGGCCGGAACCCAAGGTGGAGTCCGGACTGGTTCGCGTACAACGACATTCACGCTATTCCGACGATCCCGCGGTGCGGGCGAAGGTGTTCGCCGTCATCGACGCCGCCTTCGCCCAGCGCCGCAAGACGATGCGCTCGGCACTGGCCGGGTGGGCCGGCTC
>NZ_MVPX01000512.1:0-16590 GCF_002043085.1 Gordonia sp. i37
GCGCCGCCGGCATCGACCCGCAGATCCGCGGCGAGAAGCTCGACGTCGACGACTTCGTCCGGTTGGCGCAGGTCCCGGCGGGCGACTGAGCGCACCACGTACTGCTTTCCGCTGGTCGATTTCGCTCCCGCGCAAGGAAATCGTTGCGCGCGAGCGAAATCGACCAGCGAGAAGCGCTCAGACCGCACCGTCGTCAGGAACGGGCCCGCCGATGTCGAGCATGACCAGGCGCTTGGTCGCCCGGGTCTGTGCCACGTAGAGATCTCGGAGACCGGAGTCGTCCGCACACCGGATCTCGTTGGCGCCGAGCACGATCACGGTGTCGAATTCCAGACCACGCGCGTCGGCGGCCGGCACGACCATCACATCGTCTCCGAGTGCGGCGGCGTCGGAGCACGATGCGCGCCGTGCCGTGGTGATGATGCCGATGAGCTCCCCGGGGTGCGCTGCCCGCATCGCCGCGACCAGTTCGTCCACCTCGGAGTCGACGGCATCGTTCGCGACGATGCCGGTCGTCGGATACTCGCCACGACGTATCGAGCGTGAAAGCCGCTGTGTGGGAGCGATACGCGCCAGGACGGGTGCGGTGGTTTCCAAGATCTCCGCGGTGGTGCGGTAGTTGATCGTGAGAGTGTGGTGGACAAAGCGGTCGTCGACAAAAGGGTGCAGCGCCTCGCCCCAGGAGCTGATGGTCGTGGTCGGTCCCGACTGGGCGAGGTCGCCGACGATGGTCATCGAGTGGTTCGGGCATCGACGCATGAGCATCCGCCACTGCATCTGCGAGAGTTGCTGCGCCTCGTCGACGACGATGTGCCCGTACACGGTCTCGGGTGGCCCGTCGACGAGCGCGCGGGCCTCATCCAGGAGTGCCAGATCGGCCATGCTCCAACCTTGTCGAGCGCCGTCGACGATCGAGGCGACGTCCTTGTCGGTGCGCCGCGGGAAGTGACGAGTGAGCGAGACGGCGTCAGTGAGCACGTCACGCACCACGTCGTCGGCGGTGAGGAGTGGCCAGACCTCGTCGATGGCCCGTGTGATTTCGGCGTCGTCGAGGAGATCATCGTGGATACGGTCCCAGTCGATCTCGAGCTCCCCGCTGCCGTCGTCGGCATACGCCGAGGGCCGGGCCTCGCCGGCGAACATTCGATCGAGATCGATGCCGAGTACGCTTCGGATCTCGTCCTCGAAGTCCGAGATCTCCTGTGCAGTTTGTGCTTCCAGCTCGGTGACCGCCTCATCAACGATCTGTTCGAGGAATGACTCACGCGCCCGGTTGTGGCCGACGCCGCCCTGCAACGCACTGCGGCGAGCGGCATCCACGCGTGCGGGATCAAGCACGATCGCGCCGTATCCGGTCCGCAATCGCAGGGGTATCCCATGAGGTTGTGAGGCCTCGACCCGACCGGCGAGAAGTTCGGCAAAGTGCGTGCAACCCTTCGCGAGTGCGATCGGATCGGTCTCTGCGCGCGTCACCGTGACATCCACCAGGTCGGTGGTCGTACGCAGGGCGACATCGTTCTCACCCAGGGACGGCAGAACGTCGGAGATATAGGTGAGAAATCGTCTGTTCGGTCCGAACACCAATACTCCGCGATCGGCAATCGCGGGAAACGCGTACAGCACATACGCCGCCCGATGCAGGGCAACGATCGTCTTGCCCGTTCCCGGGCCGCCATCGACAACCATGATTCCGCGGTGTTCGGATCTGACGATCTCGTCCTGTTCGGCTTGCAAGGTCGCCATCGCTTCGCGCATCCGACCCGTCCGAGCTCCACTCAGTGCGGAGACGAGGGGGCTGTCGCCGACGACGTCGGTATCGGTCGGTGCGGTCCCATCGAGGATCTCGTCGGTGAGCTCGACGACCTTACGGTCTCGTAGTCGCAGGTGACGACGCCGACGCACCCCGAGCGGTGACGCCGAAGTCGCCGCGTAGAAAGGTCGAGCAGCGTCGGCCCGCCAGTCCACGAGCAGTGTGCGGTGCGAGTCCGACAGGAGCCCGACCCGACCGATGTACATCGGTACGCCGCGGTCCGCTCCGTCGATCCGCCCGAAACACAGTGCGTGTTCCGCCTTCCGGAGCCGACGGACGACCTTGTCCAGACGTGACAGCTCGGCGTCTCGCGCGACACGATCTCCGGGACCGTCGATGGGCGACGAGAGGGCCTCTTCACGCGCTCGGAGACCGATCATCGTCTCGGTGTCGAGGCGTGCGTACATCGTGTCGACGGCCTGCTGCTCCTCTGCGATCTGCTCCTCTGCGATCTGCGTTGCCCTGTCGGTGATCTCAGCCATTGACCCGTCTTCCGTCGTTCGACCAACGACGTCCACTGTGGAGGGCGGGCACCGACTATGCAACGTTGACTTCGCAGTCCGGTCATGGCCTTCGGGTAAGAACGGAGGTCAGGGTGCGTTCGGCGGAGATCCGTTGACAGAACAGCATTTCCGTGGCCTGGCACGCACCGCGTTCCAGCGTCAGCGCTCAGGCCGACCGCAACTTCTCCAGCAACGGCCCGGCCGCCTCGTCGAGGAACCGCTCCTGGCTCTCGCCGCCGATCTGAACGAGTGCGACGTCGGTGAATCCGGCGTCGACGAATGGCCGGATCCCGTCGACGAGTTCGTCGAGATCCGACCCGCAGGGGATGTTGGCCGCGACGTCGTCGGGGGTGACGAACTGGGTGGCGCCGGCGAACGCCGCGGTGGTCGGCAGGTTCGCGTTCACGTGCCAGCCGCCGGCGAACCACCGGAACTGGTCGTGGGCGCGGGACACCGCGGTATCGCGGTCCGGGTCCCAGCAGATCGGGATCTGTCCGATCGCGCGCGCCGGGTCGAGCGCGGCGCCCTGCCCGATCGAGGTGGTCTCGGAATTGGCATTCCAGTGCTCGATGAAGTCCGCCTTCGGCTCGACGGCGATGAGATGGTCTGCGAGAGGCCCGAATTCGTCGATCGAACGGGGTCCGGACACCGCCACGCCGATGGGCACACCGTCGTCGGGCAGATCCCAGATCCGTGCCGAATCGACCTGGAAGAACTCGCCGCGATGATCGACGAGACCGCCGTCGAGCAATGCTCGGATGATCTCGATCGCCTCGGCGAGCATGGCGTGCCGCTCGGAGACGGCAGGCCACCCCGCGCCGACGACATGCTCGTTGAGGTTCTCACCGCTACCGAGTCCGAGAATGAACCGGCCCTCGGCGAGCAACTGCAGGGTCGCGGCCTTCTGGGCGATGATGGCCGGGTGGTAACGAATCGTCGGGCAGGTCACGTAGGTCATCAGCTCGACCTGCTCGGTCGCGTGAGCCACCGCGCCGAGCACCGTCCATGCGTACGGTGCGTGGCCCTGCGCCGAGAGCCACGGGAAGTAATGATCGCTGGACACCTCGAAATCGAAGCCGGCCTTCTCGGCGGCCACCGCGTCCCGGACCAGCTGCCGGGGTCCGGCCTGCTCGGTCATGAGGGTGTATCCGAATCGTGTCGCCATGCTCGCGCTCCTTCTGATCGGTGCGGACGTCCGAGCGAATCGGAAGTGACGCCACCTCGACGTCCCACCGGCTCGACGTCCAACAGTGCGAAGGTGGATGGTGGGCACGTGGTCTCGACCCAAGAGGAACAGGAGTGACAGCGATGACGCACACCGACCGGACAGAGACGCCGACCGAAGAGGCGCCTGTGGACACCGTGCTCCTCGACGTCGACGGTACGCTCATCGACTCGAACCATCTGCACGCCTTGGCGTGGCAGCGCGCCTTCGCCGGGCACGATCTGTACCCCGAATGGTGGCGTATCCACCGCGCGATCGGGATGGGCGGCGATCAGCTGGTGGGGGAGATCTGCGGGCCGGACGTCGAGAACTCCCTCGGCGATGACCTGCGCGACGAGTGGGCCCAGCAATACCGCAAGCTGCTACCCGAGGTGCGCGCGCTACCGCGTGCGGCGGAACTGGTGCGGATGCTCGCCGATGCCGGCTATCGGGTGGCGCTCGCGTCGTCGGGGGCGCGGGAGTTCACCGACGCAGCGCTGGATCTACTGGGCCTGACGCGCTCCGATTTCGCCGTCGTGACCAGCGCCGACGACGCCGAGAACTCCAAGCCTGCGCCGGATCTCCTGGCGGTCGCGCGTGAACGTTCCGGCGGTGACACCGCGGTCCTCGTCGGCGACAGCGTGTGGGACGTGGCGTCGGCGAACGAACTCGGTATCGCCTGCGTCGGTGTGCGGACCGGTGGTTTCGCGGGTGCGGAGTTGCTCGATGCGGGCGCGATCGAGGTCGTCGACGACGTCGCCGCGCTGGTCGAACGGGGTTGGCAACCGTGACTCGCACGGCGATTCACTACCCTGGATACCCGTGTCCCCAGCGTCCCTGTCGGTGATCTCCGACGCCGTTTCCGTGCGCGTGCCCGCCAAGGTGAATCTTCACCTCGGCGTCGGCCCGCTCCGCGACGACGGCTACCACGATCTCGTCACCGTCTACCAGGCGCTCTCGTTGTACGACGACGTCACCGTCGCGCGCGCCGCCGCCCTCGGGGTGACGCTGCGCCGCGAGGGCGGACGAGGCGCCGACGCCGCCGACGTACCCCTCGACGACGACAACCTGGCGATCAAGGCCGTCCGCGCGCTCGGCAAGTGGGCCGACCGCGATCCGCGGGTGGCCATCGAGATCGTCAAACGCATCCCGGTCGCCGGCGGAATGGCCGGCGGTAGCGCCGACGCCGCGGGTGCCCTGGTGGCTCTCGCCGCACTGTGGAAACTCGATCTGCCGCGTGCGGAGCTGCTGGAGATCGCCGCCGGTCTCGGCAGCGACGTGCCCTTCTCGGTCCAGGGCGGTACCGCGATGGGCACCGGCCGCGGTGAACAACTGATGCCGATGATCGCGCGCGGTGAGCTGCACTGGGTGCTGGCGTTCGCGCGCGACGGACTGTCCACGCCGGCCGTCTTCGCCGAACTCGACCGTCTGCGCGCCGACCACGCCGACGCCTTCGACGTGCACAACCCGCGGCCCGACGAGCTGGTGCAGGCCCTGACCACCGGGGAGCCGACGCAGATCGCGCCGCTGCTGCACAACGATCTGCAGCCGGCCGCACTGAGTCTGCGGCCGGGACTGCGCCGAACGCTGCGCGCCGGCGTCGACGCGGGCGCGTTGAACGGCATCGTCTCCGGATCGGGGCCGACGTGCGCCTTCCTGTGCGCCGACGCCGAGGCCGCGGTGGCCGTGGCCGCCGAACTGTCCGGTGCCGGGGTGGCCCGTTCGGTACGCACCGCATCCGGGCCGGTCAGCGGCGCGACCCGACAGGCGCCCGGGCAGTGATCACGCGACCACGACGGCCGCGCACACGAACGCGGGGCGAGCGGGCCAACGCCCGCGGTGTACCCGGGGCGTTCGCTCGGACTCACCGCGAATGTCGTCGGCTCGGGGTCGTCGGTGTGGTCGCAGTCGTGGTCGGACTGATGACGGTCGGCTTGGCGTCGCTCGGAGCCGGCTCGGCCACCGCGACCCCGATCCCCGGGCGCGTGCTCGCCGGCACTGTGATCGTCGGCGCCGACCTGCCGCCCGGCGCGGCGTCGGGACAACGCCTCACGTATGCGACCCGCGACCAGAATGATCGAATGGCGTTGTCCACCGGCGTGTTCTACGTTCCGAAGGGCACGCCGCCGTCGGGCGGGTGGCGCATCTTCTCCTGGGCGCACGGCACCACCGGGATCGCCGACGAGTGCGCGCCGAGCCGGACCCGCAAGGGCTCCGGTGTCGACACCGCGATCATCGACGCTCTCAAGCGCGGATATGCGGTCACCGCAACCGATTACGCGGGCCTCGGCGCACCCGGTGAGACCGAGTACCTCGGCGGACGGGCCGCCGCGCACTCGGTGATCGACATGATCCGCGCGGCCCGCGCCCGTGACGCGTCGTTGGGTACCGAGTGGGTGTCCGCCGGGCATTCGCAGGGCGGGCATGCGGCATTGTTCGCCGGGCACGAGGCGCCGTCGTACGCGCCGGAACTGAATCTGCGTGAAATCCTGGCCCTGGCACCGGCTTCCGGTATCGAAGGGGTACTCACCAAGTCGTTCACGCCCAGCGTGCCGAGCCTGGGGAAACTCAACACCGTCAGTGCGCTGTATCTCTACATCCTTGCCGGCCTCGACCACGCGCGACCCGATCTGCACGTCACCGATCACCTCACCCAGGCGGGCAAACGCTATCTCGATCTCGCGCGATCGGAGTGCAACGGCGAGGTGTCGGCCGCGATGCGGTCGGTGGCGCCGGGAGATCTGCTGGACTCCTCGCTGGGCGACGAGCGCTTCGTGGCCGCGCTCGCCGACTACACGCGGGTGCCGACCGGCGGGTACACGGTGCCGATCCGCATCGATCACGGCCTGCTCGACCCGGTGGTGCCGTTCCCGTTGACCGCGACGCTGGTCCGCTCGATGCACGCCGACGGCACCGACGTCGACCTGCACACCCACACCCGCGCCGACCACACCGACGTCGTCGCCGATTCGCTCGATCAGGTGATGGGTACCGCCGCGGCGGCATTCGGGCGGGATTGAGCACCGCACCGGCGGGGAGTCGGCGCCACAGGAGAGCCCGACAGTCCGGGGTTGTTATCGTCTACCGGTGCCACCCGCCTCCTCCGCGCTGATCAACGCCGACCGCATCAGCAAGAGCTTCGGCATCAAATCCCTGCTCGACGAGGTCAGCCTCGGCGTGCACGAGGAGCAGCGCATCGGGGTGGTGGGACTCAACGGCGGCGGCAAGACCACGCTGCTGGAGATCCTCGGTGGCGTCACCGAACCCGACTCGGGGCGTGTGTCGCGGGCGGGTGGGGCGCGCATCGCCGTGGTCCCCCAGCGCGGTGAGCTGCCGGCGGGCAAGACGGTCGCCGAGGTCGTCGTCGGCGGTCCCGACATCGCCGTGCACGAGTGGGCCGGCGACCCGAGGGTCCGCGGGATCCTCGCCGGCATCGGCGTCGACGAACTGCTCGACGCTCGGGTCGACGAACTCTCCGGCGGACAGCGACGCCGCGTCGGGCTGGCCGCCGCGCTGGTCTCCGAGGCCGACGTCCTGATCCTCGACGAGCCCACCAACCACCTCGATGTCGAAGGCGTGCAATGGCTCGCCGATCACCTCATGCGGCGTCGCGGCGCACTCGTCGTGGTCACCCACGACCGCTGGTTCCTCGACACCGTCGCCACCCGGACCTGGGAGGTCCACGACGGTCGGGTCGACGAGTACGAGGGCGGATACAACGACTGGGTGTTCGCCCGCGCCGAGCGGGTGCGCCTCGCCGACGCCGCCGAGGAGCGGCGACGCAACCTGGCCCGCAAGGAGCTGGCGTGGCTGCGTCGCGGACCGCCCGCCCGAACCTCCAAGCCGCGCTACCGAATCGAGGCCGCCGAAAAGCTGATCAGCGACGTCCCGCCGCCCCGCGACACGGTGACGCTGTCGACGTTCGCCAAGCGCCGGCTCGGACGCGTGGTCATCGAACTCGAGGACGCGCACATCGAGACACCCGCGGGACAGGCGTTGCTGGACACTCTGACCTGGCGACTGGCGCCGGGGGAGCGTATCGGTCTGGTCGGGGTCAACGGATCGGGCAAGACGACGTTGCTGCGTGCGCTGGCCGGGGAGGTCGACGTGGCCCCCGGACGTCGCATCGAGGGCGTGACGGTGAAACTGGGCTGGCTGCGCCAAGAACTCGACGACCTCGATGAGGACCAGCGGGTCCTCGACGCGGTGGAGTCGGTGGCCGCGCGGATCATGTTGGGTGACAAGGAGTATTCGGCGAGTCAGCTCGCCGAACGGCTCGGCTTCTCGCCGGCCAAACAACGTACCCCGGTCGGCGATCTCTCCGGTGGTGAGCGTCGGCGCCTGCAGTTGACGCGTGTGCTGATGGCCGAACCGAACGTGTTGTTGCTCGACGAGCCGACCAACGATCTCGACATCGACACCTTGCAGCAGCTCGAGGATCTCCTCGACTCGTGGGCCGGGACCATGGTGGTCATCTCCCACGATCGCTACCTGATCGAGCGGATCTGTGACTCCACGTGGGCGTTGTTCGGTGACGGCTCGCTCACCAACCTGCCGGGCGGGATCGCGCAGTATCTCGATCGGCGTCGTGAGATGCGTTCCGGCACCACGGGTTCGGGTTCGTCGAAGGTGGGTTCGTCGCAGGCGGCATCGGGGCAGACCGCAGACGCGCAGACCCCGGGTACGGCCGACGCTCCTGCCGAGCGACCCGCGGTGAGTGCCGCCGAACACCGCGAGGCACGCAAGGCGATGAACCGGGCCGAGCGGCAGATCGAGCAACTCTCGCGGCGCGAGGACGAGTTGCATGCCGCGCTGGTGGCCGCGGCCACCGACCCCGAACGTCTGGTGTCGCTCAATACCGAACTACGGCAAGTGGTTTCCGGTAAGGAAGCCGCCGAAGCGGCGTGGCTCGAGGCCGCCGAAGCCATCGAGTGAGGCTCAGGGTGCCGACGTCGGCTGCGTTACCCGCTCGGCGTCGATCGACGCCGCGAACTCACTGATCATCGTTCCCGCCACGGCCGGCTGGACCAGTGGATACAGATGGGTGGCGCGAGGCATGACGCGTAGATGCGCACGGGGCGACAGAGCGGCGAACCTGCGTTCGTGGATTCGGAACTGATCCCAGCCACCATTGGCGAACAGCAGCGGTCCCGGATATCCGGCGAGCGCGGACAGGGCGTCGAATCCGGCGATCTCGTCGACCACATCGGCAATCGAGTGCAACGCGAGCCCGCCGGCCTCCATGTCGTCGGAGACCTGCGCGCCCAACGCCATCCGGGTGAGGAACCGGCTGATCTCGGCGCTCTGCGCGGGTAGGAACGAGGTGGCCGCGCCGAACAACCGAAACGGTGCGGCCAACAACCCGCTGGGCTGGGCGGTCGACCCCATCGCGACGAGCCCGGCCACGCGCTCGGGATGCGCGGCCACGGTGGCCATCGCGACATAGCCGCCCAACGACATTCCCGCGAGGACCGCCGGTGCGCCGAGTTGGTCGATGGCGTCGACGACGGCGGACACCGCCTCGGCCATCGTGAAGGTCTCGGCGCTGCGCGTGCCGTGACCGGGTAGGTCGGGGTGGATCACCGGTCGGTCGGTGACGGCGTTCGCGATGCGATGCAGCGACGCACCGCTGACGCGCAGACCGTGAACGAGCACCACCGGAGTGCGTCGCTCCGACCGTGCGCTGGTACCCATTTCGGGTTCGTTGCAGCTCATCGGGAGTCAGTATGACCGGTTTGACCGTCCGCGTATAGTGACGCAGGCCACTATCCGTGGCTCCCCTCGAGACGTCGAAAGGGCCCACCAACGCCATGACGATGACCGAACCGACACCGACGAGCGAGCGACGCGAGGACTATCCGAACGTCGAGTTCATCCGCAACGATCCCGATCTCCCACCCGTCGCGATCATCGACCGCTCACCGATGACCGTGCCGAAGAAAATCCTGTTCGCCGTCATCGGCCTGCTCGGTGCGGTGGCGTGGGTGATCGTGGCGTTCATCCGTGGGGAGAACGTCAACGCCGTCTGGTTCGTCGTCGCGGCTGTCTGCACCTACGTCATCGCCTACCGTTTCTACGCGCGCATGATCGAGATGAAGGTCGTCAAGCCCCGCGACGATCACGCCACGCCCGCCGAGGAATTCGACAACGCGCAGGACTACATGCCGACCGACCGTCGAGTGCTGTTCGGTCATCATTTCGCCGCCATCGCCGGAGCTGGTCCACTCGTCGGACCGGTACTCGCCGCGCAGATGGGCTACCTGCCCGGAACCATCTGGATCATCATCGGCGCCGTGGTCGCCGGCTGCGTTCAGGACTATCTGGTGCTGTCGATCTCGACGCGGCGTCGCGGACGCAGCCTCGGACAGATGGCCCGCGACGAACTCGGCCGGGTCGGCGGCACCGCCGCGATCGTCGCCGTGCTGGTCATCATGATCATCCTCATCGCGGTGCTGGCCCTGGTCGTCGTCAACGCGCTCGCCGACAGTCCGTGGGGCGTGTTCTCCATCGCGATGACCATCCCGATCGCCCTGTTCATGGGTATCTACCTGCGGTATCTGCGGCCCGGTCGCGTCAGCGAGATCTCGCTGATCGGTGTGGTGTTGCTGCTCGCCGCCATCGTCGCCGGCCGCTACGTCGGCGAATCCGGTTGGGGCAAGGACTGGTTCACCCTCTCACCGGTCTTCCTGAGTTGGGCGATCATCATCTACGGTGTGGCCGCCGCGGTACTGCCGGTCTGGCTGCTACTGGCACCCCGCGACTATCTGTCGACGTTCATGAAGGTCGGCACAATCGCCCTGCTGGCCCTCGGCATCCTGATCGTCCAACCGGTCATGAAGGCACCGGCCGTCAGCGAATTCGCCTGGAACGGCAAGGGGCCCGCCTTCTCCGGCGCATTGTTCCCGTTCCTGTTCATCACCATCGCCTGCGGTGCGCTGTCGGGATTCCATGCCCTCATCGCCTCCGGCACCACGCCCAAACTGCTGGCCAAGGAAGGGCAGGCCCGGATCATAGGATATGGCGGCATGCTCACCGAATCGTCGGTGGCGATCATGGCGTTGATCACCGCCTGCATCCTCGATCAGCACATCTACTTCGGCATGAACGCACCCAAGGCGCTGACCGACGGCACCGCGCAGGGCGCCGCCGACTACGTCAACGGACTCGGCGTGAGCGGAAATCCGGTCACCGCAGCGGACTTCACCTCCGCCGCCGAGGGAGTCGGTGAGTCCTCGATCGTCTCCCGCACCGGTGGTGCGCCCACCCTCGCGATGGGTATGGCCGACACACTGCAGCGCGCCATCGGCGGGGAATCGTTGCGGGCGTTCTGGTATCACTTCGCGATCATGTTCGAGGCGCTGTTCATCCTGACCACCGTCGACGCCGGTACCCGGGTTGCGCGGTTCATGCTGTCCGACGGCATCGGCAACATCCCCGGTGCGAGCCGCTTCAAGGATCCGTCCTGGCGGCCCGGAGCGTGGCTGTGCACCGTGATCGTCTGCGCCGCATGGGGTTCGATCCTGCTGATGGGCGTCACCGACCCGCTCGGCGGTATCAACACGCTGTTCCCGCTGTTCGGCATCGCCAACCAGTTGCTCGCCGCGGTCGCGTTGACGGTCGTCACCGTCATCCTGTTCAAACGCGGACAGGCCAAGTGGGCGTGGATACCCGGAATCCCGTTGGTGTGGGATGTGATCGTCACCATGAGTGCGTCCTGGCAGAAGATCTTCTCGTCGAATCCGGCCATCGGCTACTGGGCGCAGCACCGCGACTTCGCCAACGCCAAGGACGCCGGCAAGACGTCGTTCAAGACCGCCAAGAACATCGGCGAGATCGACGCCGTCATCCGCAACACCTTTATCCAGGGCACGTTGTCGATCATCTTCGCGGTACTCGTGCTCATCGTGGTGGTCGTCGGTGTCTACGTCTCGATGAAGGCACTGCGTCTTGGCGGACTCCCGACCACCGAGGACCCACCGGAACCCTCACGCATCTTCGGGCCGAGCGGGCTCATCACCACCGCCGCCGAGCGAGAGGTCCAGCGGGAATGGGATGATCTCGCCACCCAGCGCAAGACCGAGCCGGACACATGAGGCAGATGCTGTGCCGGATGGGAAAGCGAGTCGCGTGGTACGTGGGCAGCGTCATGGGTGACCGGGACTACCAGCGTTACCTGCAACACCATTCCGCACACGGTGATCCGACACCGCCGATGAGCGAGCGCGACTACTGGCGCCACCGGTGGGACCATGTCGAGAACAACCCGCAGGGCCGATGCTGTTAGAGCGTGTCGTTCTTAGGTGTTTCTCCCGGGTGACACTCACCCGATCCGCACCGTGCGGTCGATCCCGACGCGGTCGCGGAACCCGGGGTCGTGGCTGACCAGCAGCAGCGCACCGGTCCAGGCACGCAACGCCGATACCAGTTCCTCGGTGGTGTCGATGTCGAGGTTGTTGGTCGGTTCATCAAGGATCAGGAGCTTGGGTGTCGGGTCGGTGAGCAACGCCGACGCCAACGCCACCCGCAGCCGCTCACCGCCCGACAACTCGGCGAGGGCACGGTCACCGGCGTTGCCGCGGAACAGGAATCGCGCGAGATGCGCTCGAACCTGTTGCGCAGTGGCATCAGGGTGTGTCGCCGAGATATTCTGGGCGACCGTTCGCGACGATTCGACGAAGGCGATGCGCTGCGGCACCAGGGCATACGGCACGAGTACGCGGTCGCCGGCGATGAGGTCGGTGATGAGAGTGGTCTTCCCGGACCCGTTGGCACCGACGAGCGCAACACGCTCCGGACCGTCGATGCGCAGCCGGTCGTCGGCGATCACCTGGGCATGGGTGGCGAGGTCGGGTTCGGGCATCGAGATCCGCGCGGTCCGGTCGTCACGGACGTCGGCGCGCGCCGATTCCAGCCGACCCGCCGCCGCGGCGACGTCCTCGCGGTGCGAGGTGCGGTACTTGCCCGCCGATACCTGCGCCGCGTTCCGGCGTCCGTGCGCGACGATCTTCGGGACCCGTTTCTCGCGTTCGGCTTTCGCCGCCGTCCGGGCCCGACGGTCCAGGGTGATCTGGGCGTCGGCGAGGTCGCGTTTCTGCGCGCGCAGATCACCCGCGGCGTTGGCGACGGCAGCCTCCGCGGCGGCCTGCTCGGTATCGAGGACCTCGCGGTACAGCGTGTACGGACCGCCGAAGAGCCGTACTCTGCCTCGGTACAGCTCGATCGTGGTGTCGACGCGATCGAGCAACTCGAGGTCGTGGCTGACCAGCAGCACGGTTCCGGAGAACGCGTCGAGCGCCTCGAAAAGAGCTGTTCGCGAATCGGTGTCGAGATTGTTGGTTGGCTCGTCGAGCAGCAGGACGTCGGGGCGGCGGAGGAGGCGGGCCGCGATCGCGAGCATCGTCGACTCGCCACCGGAGAGGGTGCCGACGGTGCGGTCCAGGTCGGCGACGAGGCCCAACGCCGACAGTTGCGCGAGCGCGCGCTCCTCGACGTCCCAGTCGTCGCCGACGGTGTCGTAGTCGTCGGGTTGGACCGATCCGCTCTCGATCCGTCGTAAAGCGTTGCGAATCGTGGCGATTCCCAAGACGTCGGCGACGGTGTCGTCGGAGTGGCCCTGCGGATGCTGGGGGACCAGCGCGCAGTCGCCGGAGACCGAGATGCTGCCCGTGGACGGCGACAGTGCGCCGAGGATGAGTTGCAGCAACGTGGTCTTGCCGGCGCCGTTCGCTCCGACGAGTGAGCTGATCCCTGGTGGGACGCTCATCGAGAGATCGTCGAAGACGGGGGTGCCATCAGGCCAGGCGAAAGAGACGCCCGAGAGGGTGATCGATCCGGAAGGGTGCAGGGGTGACGCCATGAGAACTCCTTGAGGTGGTGAGGATTCCGCGGCGACGTCGCGTACGGCGTCGACTCTCGCGGTGGTTTACCGACCTCAGATGTTCATGACTGGCAGATCACTCCTCGATGTGAATCAGCTGGCTGGCGTGCCTCAGGGATGCGCGTTCACGATAGCGCGCCCCCGGACAGGTGTGTCAACCGCTTTTGTTCGCCGGATGTTCCGGGGTGAGGCGCCCGGGCGTCGCACGATCACCAACGACGCGGCGCCCAGGACGAGTCCGACGACGATTCCGAGATCGGGGCGTTGGCCGAGCAGACCCCACGCCAGCAGTGCCGACGCCGAGGGGATGAGTGTGAACAACATCGACGTGGCCGCGGCACCGGCGGTGTTGACCAGCCGGAGGAACAGGGTGGTGGCGATCATCGACGAGGCGATGATCATCGTCGGCAGCACCCAGGTCGCCCGGAGTGGATCGGTGATCGACTCGGGAGTCGCGAGAGTGATTGCGGCCGTGGGTATCAGGGCCACGGTCAGTTGGACGGCATTGCCGGCGACGAGATCGACTCCGCCGCAGAAGCGTTGCTGATAGATACCGCCGAGCGCGACACCGGTCAGTGCGAGCAAGGTCAGGCCGACGGCGATGCCCATCGTCGAGGCGTCGGCTATCACCCGGGGAAGGCACGCGGCCAGGACCGCGGCCGTGCCGACCGCGATGCCGATCCATTGCCGCGAGCCGAGGCGTTGACCGAGCACAGGCCACGCGAGTATCGCGGTGGCCACCGGGTTCAAGGCGATGACCAGTGCGACGATGACGGCGGGCACCCCGAGTTGTAATCCGAGGTAGGCGCAGCCGAATTGGAGGAATTGGGTCAGCAATCCGACGACTGCGACGTGGCCGAGCTGCCGTCCGCGGGGGAAGGCTCGGCGGGTCACGACGGCGATGATGCCGAGGGCTACCGCGGATCCCGCGAATCGGATGGTCAGCAGCGCCATCGGCGACATCGCGGACACGCCGAGCGCCCCGAGCGGATAGCCGAAGGCCCACAACAGGATGAAAGCGGCGGCGGGCAGGGGAGGGATTCTCATGTGCTCCAGCCTCGCGGCGACCACGCTCGTCGTCCAACAATGATCAGTAATCGTGATTGATCATGAATCCTGATCGACTTACGCTGGGCGTCATGGCCAACACGGTTCTCGACATCACCCCGCTGCGCAGTCTCGTCGCAGTGGCCACCTGCGGTGGTTTTCACCGAGCGGCGACGGCGCTGCACCTGACCCAGTCCGCGGTCAGTCAACATGTCCGCCGGCTCGAGACCGTGACCGGACTCAAGCTCGTCGAGCGTGAAGGGCGGATCACCCGCTTCACCGCGGACGGGGAGACAATGCTCGCCGAAGCGCGCCGCATCCTCGCCGCCCATGATGATGCGTTGCGGCGCTTGAATATTCGCTCCGCCACTCCCACATTGACAGTGGCCACGACCGAGCACGGCGCGGACTGGTCGCTGCCGTTTCTCTCGCAAATCCTGCGGGAGCAGTGCCCCGGGCACGCGGTCACCTTTCGTCTCGACCGCAGCCGCCGGGTGATTGCGGCCATCGAGAACGGCGACGTCGATGTCGCGGTGTATCACGAACCGGTTGGACCCACGACCGAACTGCTGGGCCCTCGGGTTGCGATGCGCTGGTTCGGGGCTCCAGACCTCGTCGTCGAGCCCGACAAGCCGCTGCCGCTGGTGGTGTTCGACGAACCCTGCTCGACCCGAGGTGTGGCCCTCGACATCCTTCGGCAGGCGGGGATCGATTTCGCGATCATCGTCGAGTCGGCCGACCTGGCCGGCGTCACCGCCGCGGTGCGTGCGGGGCTCGGCGTGGTGTTGTTGCCGGTGGTCAGCCGCCCGCCGGAGGGGTTGCGCGAGGTCGCATCGCTGCCGCCGTCGCCGTCGTGCGCCCTGCAGGTCCGCTTCGCGCTGACGGTCCCCGAGTCGGTGCAGGCCGCGACGCGCGCGGCACTGGCCGAGACGACGTCGCAGGTCGAGGCGGGTGACCGACGGCGCGCTGACGCGCTAGCGTGAACGTCATGTCGTACATCCGCACCAATGTTGCCAACGGGGTCGGCGAGATCGTCCTCGACCGGCCCAAGGCCCTCAATGCGCTCGACCAGTCGATGGTGGACGACATGTATGACGTGCTGTTGCGCTGGGCCGACGACGACGACATCGAGACCGTGATGCTGACCTCGGGTACCGACCGCGCCTTCTGCGCGGGCGGCGATATCCGCGCGATCCGTGACAGCGCGCTCGCCGACGATACCGAGTCGATCACCCGCTACTTCTCCCACGAATACCGGCTCAATCAGTTGATCGCCGAGTACCCCAAGGCGCATATCGCGCTGATCGACGGTGCCGCCATGGGCGGTGGTCTGGGAATCAGCGTGCACGGGGAGATCCGAGTGGTCACCGAGAAGGCGATGATCGCGATGCCCGAGACCGCGATCGGCTTCTTCCCCGACATCGGATCCACCTACTTCTTGCCCCGGCTGCCGCAGGGGGTCGGAATGTGGTTGGCGCTCACCGGCGCTCGGGTTCGCGGTTCGCAGGCGTTGTCGGTGGGTCTGGCGACGCACTTCGTGCCGTCCGCGGAACTCGGTGGCGTTGCCGACCGAATCCGTTCCGGCGCACCACTCGGCGAGATCCTGGTGCCCTCACCGGACAAGCACACCGACCACCCACCGCTGCCCGTGGAGCAGATCGGCGAATACTTCTCCGACACGAATGTCGCAGGGATCGTCGGGGGTCTGCGCGGTGCGGTCGGCGACGAGTGGGCCGCGCAGATGCTCGACCTTCTCGGCCACGCATCGCCGACCAGTCTTTGGGTCACCGCACGACTGCTCGAACTCGGTGAGACCGCGATGCTCGACGAATGTCTGGAGCGCGAACTGCATTCCGCCGAAAAGATCACCGCAACCCACGATTTCGCCGAAGGTGTGCGAGCGGTACTGGTCGACAAAGACCGAACTCCCGCCTTCGTCCCCGCCGAGATCGACGACGTCGATCCCGCAGAGGTCTCCCGCATCGTCGGTGTGTGACACCTCGGATCGGTAGTCTCCCTCGAGACCTGTTGTTTCGGAGTGTATCTGGGCGACGTCGGTCCGAATCCAGCTTTGCTGCAGTTGGTCTCGAGGCTCGCCGCACGCGGCTCGCACCTCGACCAGCGGGGAAGGCGACTCGCCACGGAAGGA
>NZ_MVPX01000513.1:0-61413 GCF_002043085.1 Gordonia sp. i37
CCGAGGAGCGCCAGCGACGAGCCTCGAGACCTCTTGTGCCGATGGGTATCCGGTGCACGGTGGTCCGGTTCCAGCTCCGGCTCAGGTGGTCTCGAGGCTCGCCGCACGCGGCTCGCACCTCGACCAGCGGGGAAGGCGACTCGCCACGGAAGGATGCTCCGCCCTTCCCACACCCGTTGGCCCTTCCCGCCCGACGGCGGTCCCATCCCGGTGGTCGAGGTGTCGAGGAGCGCCAGCGACGAGCCTCGAGACCTCTTGTGCCGAAGGTTATCCGGGCCACGGACGGCCACGACACCTCGACCATCGGGTGGGAATTATCTCTATGGAGTTCTCAAACAACAGATGCGGTCCCGACGATGCCGGGTGCAGGGAATCAGGCAGTGGAGCAGTGCAGGTCAGGCTGCGGTGTCGTCGAGTCGCATGGTCCGCCGGTGATACGACGGCACTGGTTGTCGTTTCGGATCGATGCTGGCGGGCGGAACGAGCCACGGATGTCGGTCGAATCCCATGATGATGTCCCAACCGTGGTGGTGCACATCATCATGACAACTACTGCACAGCAGGCAGCCGTTGTCGAGGTCGGTGGGACCACCATCGGCCCAGTGGTGCACATGGTGTGCTTGGCAGCGTCCGGCGTGTGTTCCGCATTTGATGCATCCACGATCCCGGACGAGTAGTGCTTTGCGTTGTCCTGGGGTGAACAGCCGTTCTTTGAGTCCGACGTCGAGGGGTACGCCGTCGGGGTTGAGGATGATCTTGGTGATGGTGGTGTCACACGACAACAGCTTGGCGGTGGCTTCGGTGATCGGACCCATGTTCTGCAACTCGCCGCCGAGCGCGGGGTTGTCCGCTGACCAGGTCCACAACAACCCGTTGGTCGGTTTGGCCGAGAAGGTGGTGTCGGCCAATCCTTGTGCCGCGAGTTCAACGATCGTCTCGAACGCGGCAGCACAGATCTGCTCGGGGGTCCGCGGATCCGGCGACCCATCGGGCTGGGGCTTGGGCGCCGACAGCGTTTCCATCAGGGTGCGGGTTTTCTCGCCGGCGACGATGTCGAGGTTCGCCGAGATCTCCAACCGTCCGTCGTCGGTGATGCGGTCGGTGTAGGAGTTGATCTTCTTGTCCTCCGCAGCTGGCAACCCGCCAGGCGTCTCCGCGGCGAGCTCGTTACCCAACTGCCGTGCGTAGAGGTTGATCTCGGCGGGGGTGAAGCCGGCGAAATAGTGCGACAGCAGTTTCCGCAGGTATTCGCAGCGTTGGACGGTGTCGAGGGGTTTGGGGGAGCGGGTGTCGATGTGGCCCAGTCCGCGGACGATGGCGTCGGTGTGTTCTGAGGAGATGGACCCGTCCGCTGCGTGCGCGAGCAGCAGATCCACATCGGTGGTGGCCGAGATCCGCACGTACCGACCTACGACCGAGGGTGCGAAACCCATGCTGATCAACAGTTCCCGCAGTCGGGTGGTCTTGTGATCGGCGACGCCCAGCCGGTCCATTTCACCGGTGAGGGTGGTGGCGTGGTGATCAACCAGGTTCCGCAACAACAGGACCTGCTTCATCGCACCGAAAGCCTGGGGTCCGGTCATCTCCGGATTCCATTGCAGGTCGCTGAGTTGGGTGACGATGGCGGCGAAGACTGCTTCGGCATCAACGGTTTCCGCGTCAAGGACTGTAGTGGATTCGACCATGGGCCCCTCCCCGGTGGCTGATCGGTGTGATGCCTCCATGGTACTCGAACATATGAATCAAGGCAAGGGTATTCGACAGATCTGAGGAGGGAAAGGTGCCTGTGGACAACGGGTTTCGGGCTGGGCTGGCGGCAGTTTTCTGTCGGTGGGGTGTGGTAGGGAGTGCGGGTTTCGTTTGTCTTGCTTTCGATGTGGTTGGGAGGCTTGTTGTCTCGCCGGGTCTCGAGGCTCGCCGCACGCGGCTCGCACCTCGACCACCGGGGGGCTTCGACCATCGGGGGCATTGGGGGAGGAGTTACGGGGTCAGCTCGAACCAGCCGGAGAGGGTCGCGGTGTCCGCGTCCGACGGCATCGTCGGTGCCGACGAATCATCAAACGGACGTTCATCGTTGGGGGAAAGCGGATTTGCGGTCGGCACAGTGGCTTCGGGGCAGGTGAAGTGTCCGGCGGCAAGGGGGGATGACATGGCGGTCACGGTCAGCCGGCAGGTGGCTGAGGAGCGGTACACCCCGTCCACGGAGACTCCGACGAGAGCGGTGATCGGGCCGGTCAGCGGACCGGGAGTCGGTGTGCCGGCGACCGGGGGTGGTCCGCCGCCGGTGAGATCGCCTGCAAGGAACTCCAACTGGGCGCCGTCGGTGCCCGGCCCGGAGAAGGTGAAGAGCAACGAGTCCGGCGGGACCTCGGGGCTTGTGTTGCCCGACTTCGCAAACGAGTAGCAGCATCCGGTGCCCCCGGATGGGGTGACCGCAACAAGCATGCGGCCCCGGGTGAATCGAAGATCGTAGGCGACGCGATCGATCGCACCCGTCGGCGGCGTCCGTGCGCACTCGCGTGGATCGAGCCGGAGCGACTCACGCTGCACCGACGACGCCGACATCCTGCTGGGAGGCTTCGAGGTGTCACACCCGCAAGTCGTTGCGATGACGGCCAGCACGCAGAGTGCACCCCACCGACGAGAGGCGGTCACCGTGATCTGTCAATCAGCGGCTGCGACAAGCGGTTCCAGGAGCAGATCGGGGTGTTCCTTCTCGATGTACTGTAGGCGCCACTTGTCGCTGAACAGTGCGAGGAGCACCCCGTCGCTGCTCCGGGTGAACACCTCGACGCCGCGCTGACGGTTGAGCTCGTCGGCGCTGTCGGCGTCGGTGCGTCGCGCCAGGGTGTAGCCGAGCGGTTCGATGATGGTGTCGACGTTGTACTCGGCCTTCATGCGGGCGGTGACGACCTCGAACTGCATCGGACCGACAGCGGCGAGAACCGGTGAGGCGTCGCCGCGCAACTCGTTGCGCAACACCTGAACGACGCCTTCACTGTCGAGCTGGTCCATGCCCTTGCGGAACTGCTTGTACTTGTCGGCGGTGGTGGCACGCAACGACGAGAAGTGCTCGGGCGCAAACGAAGGGATGGGCGGGAACTGAATGCGCGGGTCGTCGTACAGTGTGTCGCCGGGCGCCAGGGCGGTCGCGTTGACCAGTCCCACGACGTCGCCGGGAAAGGCGGTGTCGACGGTCGAGCGATCACGGCCGAAGACCGCCTGGGCGTACTTGGTGGCGAACGGTTTTCCGGTTTGCGCGTGTGTCACGACCATGCCGCGTTCGAATTGGCCGGACACGATCCGCATGAACGCCAATCGATCCCGGTGGCTTGAATCCATGCCGGCCTGCACCTTGAACACCACGGCGCTGAACGGATCGGTGGGCTCGCGGACCTCGCCGTCGATCCCGGCGCGCGCGACCGGCGACGGTGCGAGCTCGACGAGGGTCTCGAGTAGTTGGCGCACACCGAAATTCAGCATCGCCGAGGCGAAGATCATCGGCGAGGTCTGCCCACCGAGGAAGAGTTCCTGATCGTGATCCTGCCCCATCTCGGTGAGCAACTCACTCTCCTCGACGGCCTCGGTCCACGCCTGTTCCTCGCGCGCGCTCGCGGCGTCGGCATCCATCAGCTCCTCGGGAGCGATGGTGGCGCCACCGGCGGTGCGGGTGAAGTGGATGTAGCGGCCCGTTCGGCGATCGAGCAATCCGCGGAAGTCGCCTGCGATACCGACGGGAAAGAACAGGGGCGTCGGCAGCAGGCCGATGCGTTCACTGATCTCGTCGATCAGTTCCAGCGGCGTGCGCCCCGGCCGGTCCCACTTGTTGATGACGGTGATCACCGGGATGCCGCGATGACGACACACCTGGAAGAGCTTGAGGGTCTGCGGCTCGAGCCCCTTGGCGGCGTCGATGAGCATGACCGCCGCGTCGACCGCGGTCAGCACCCGATAGGTGTCCTCGGAGAAGTCGGCGTGACCGGGGGTGTCGACGAGGTTGATGACGGCGGGTTCGTCGTCGGGTCCGGCGGTGGCGGGCAGATAGTTGAACTGCAATGCGGTCGAGCTGACCGAGATGCCGCGCGCCTTCTCCATCTCCATCCAGTCCGAGACCGTGGACTTGCGGCCGGCCTTGCCGTGGATGGCGCCGGCCTCGCTGATCATGCGGGCGTGCAGCGCCAGCGCCTCGGTCATGGTCGACTTACCGGCGTCCGGGTGGGAGATGATGGCGAAGGTACGACGCCGGCGGACCTCGTCGGCAACGGAAGAACTCACCTGTTGAGGCTATCGGGCCAGGCCGCGGCGTCCCAAACCCACGAACCCGGACCGCTCGGTCGCCTGACCCCCTCGGCCGTCCCGACTACTCGAACGGCACCGGCGGCATCTTGACGACCTGGGCCGCGTAGCTCAGGCCTGCGCCGAATCCGAGCAGCAGCGCGGTGTCGCCGGGCTTGGCCTTGCCGGTGGAGAGCAGATCCTCCATGGCGAGCGGGATCGAGGCCGCCGAGGTGTTGCCGGTGTACTCGATGTCGTTGGCGACGACGGTGCGCTCGGGCAGGTGCAAGCTCTTGGCGAGCAGTTCGTTGATCCGCGAGTTCGCCTGATGCGGTACGAAGACGTCGAGGTCCTCGGTGCCGATCTTGGCGGCCTCGAGGGCGCGCTGGGCGGCCTTGCCCATCTCGAACGCGGCCCACCGGAAGACAGCGGTGCCCTGAAGTCGCACGTAGGGGCGCTGAACGCGGTCGCCGTCGAGGAAGGTGACCCAATCGATGTCCTGCCGGATCGCGTCGTACTGCGAACCGTCGCTACCCCAGATGACCGGGCCGAGCTGCTGGTCCTCGGTCGGCCCGACGACCACGGCGCCGGCACCGTCGCCAAAGATGAAGCAGTTGCCGCGGTCGGTCATGTCCAGCGTCACCGACAGCTGCTCGGCACCGATGACCAGCACGTGGGTGGCACTGCCGCCGCGCACCATGTCCGATGCCAGCGCCATCGCGTAGCCGAAACCGGCGCAGCCGACGGTCACGTCGAAGGCCGGGACACCGTTGCAGCCGAGCTCGGTGGCGACCTTGGTCGCGCCGGCCGGCGTCAGCAGCAGGTGGGTGTTGGTCGCGAGAATCACCGCGTCGATGTCCGACCCCGAGAGCAGCGCGTTGGCGATCGCCGTGCGGCCGGCCGCGACCGACATCTGGGTGACGTCCTCGTCGCGCCGCGCGAATCGGCGGGTCTTGATGCCGGTGCGGGTGTAGATCCACTCGTCGGAGGAATCGATGTGCTCGCAGATCTCGTCGTTGGTCACGACGCGCTCGGGGCGGTACGCGCCGATTCCGAGCATCCCGATGTTGTTCACACCGGTCTTGTCGGCGATCACGGTCATAAGTGGTTTCCTTCCGCTATGCGACTCGCCATAGACCGTCTCACATGTCGCCGCTACTGGGAAGTACACGTGTCCGGCCAGGTCGTCGGTTGCTCTTCTGGGACGTTGCGGATTCACGGACGGTGACTGTCCGCGATTCGGTGAATTCTCGTCGGTACGCGGGTCTGTACATGTGCAGGCGTCGGAAATCGGACAGATCCACCGACAGGACAGATGACGGCCTTGAGAATGGTGAACAGAGTCGAGGAGAGGGAACCCATGATCCATGCACGAGGTCTCGTGCAGACCTTCCACACCGGACGCGGTAAACAGAAACGAGAGGTTTGCGCGGTCGACGGGGTCGACCTCGACATCGCCGAGGGTGAGGTCGTCGGCTTCCTCGGACCCAACGGTGCCGGCAAGACGACGACGCTGCGAATGCTGACCACACTGCTACGGCCCACCGCGGGCACCGCGACGGTCAACGGCTACGACGTGGTGCGCGACGCGGTGATGGTGCGGCGCAGCATCGGCTACGTGTCGCAGGCCGGCGGAACGTTCAGCCAGGCGCAGGCCGGGGATGAGGTCGTCGATCACGGCATGCTCTACGGCATGTCGCGCGCCGACGCCACACGGCGCGGCAAGGCACTCTTCGAGCAGTTGCAACTCGACGGACTCTGGGAACGCATGCCCAAGAACATGTCCGGCGGCCAGAAGCGACGCCTCGACATCGCCATGGGACTCGTTCACGACCCGACCCTGGTGTTCCTCGACGAGCCGACCACCGGCCTCGACCCGCAGGCCCGCGCCAACCTGTGGGAGCACATCCGGCGGTTGCGCACCGAACACGGGGCGACGATCTTCTTGACGACGCACTACCTCGACGAGGCCGACGAACTCTCCGATCGCATCCTCATCATCGACAACGGCCGGATCGTGGCGGCCGACACCGCGGACAACCTCAAGTCGCGGGTGTCCGGTGATCTCGTCGACCTCGAGATCTCCGACGCCGCGCAGGTGTCCACCGCGGCTGCCAAACTGGCGACCATCGCGGGCTCGGTGGAGACCCTCGACCGCCACGTTCGCGGTCGGGTGCAGCACGCCGGCCGTCACATTCCGTCGTTGCTCCGTGAATTGACCTCGGAATCCATCGAATTGGACTCCATCGAGATCATCCGACCAACCCTCGACGACGTCTTCCTCACCATGACCGGCAGATCGCTGCGCGACGCCGAAGCCGCGACCGAGAACGCCGCGGAGACCGAGATCGAGAACGAAGGAGTACTGCGATGACCTTCCTGCGTGAATCCCACATCGTTTTCCGCCGCCAGATCCGGATGAACCTGCGCAATCCCGCATGGGTGGTGATCGGGGTCCTGCAGCCGGTGCTCTACCTCGTGCTGTTCGGACCGCTCCTCAAACCCTTGGTGGCCCAATTCCCCGGTGGCGCAGACAATCCCTACACCTTCCTGGTGCCCGGCCTGCTCGTGCAGCTTGGCATGTTCGGGGCGATGTTCGCCGGATTCAGCCTCATCGGCGAATGGCGAGAAGGCGTCATCGAGGCCGAGCGGGTGACTCCGGCGAGCCGCACCGCGCTGCTCACCGGCCGGTTGATGCGCGACCTCCTGCAACTGTTCGTGCAGGCGCTGATCCTGGTGCTGCTCGGCTGGGCGATGGGGATGCGCGGCTCGGTGATCGGGGTGATCGTCGGCATCGTCATCACGCTGCTCATCGGCGGGGCCTGCGCGGCGGCGTCGAATGCGTTGGCGCTCACCACCAAGAGTGAAGACGTGATGGCGCCGGTGATCAACATGGTGTTGATGCCGGTGCTGCTGCTCTCGGGCATCCTGCTACCGATGACCCTCGGCCCGGCCTGGTTGCAGCGGCTCAGCGACTTCATGCCCTTCCGCTGGATCGTCGACGGCGTCCGCGACACCTTCGGCGGTGACATCGCGACGATGGCGGTGCTGTGGTCGGTACTCGCCGCGGCGATTCTCGCGGCACTCGGGACCTGGTGGGGGACATCAGTGTTCCGGAAGGAGAACGCCTGACGAGAGGAGCGTTCACGTTCCGTTCTGAAGGCTCGCGGGAGATTCCCCGGTCACGGGCCGATCGACGAGACGCCGTCGGAACCGCCTGTGCCGAAGATGTTGGATCCCGCGCTGCGCATCGACTGTCCGTCGCTCTGCAACTGCCAGGCCTGTGCCCCGGTGGCGAGGTCGTAGGCAGTCAGGGTGGATCCCCGACTCGTGATCAGACGTGTCCCGTCGGTGCTCAGGACGTCGGTCGTCGTCTGCGTCATACCGATCGTGATGGGCACCGAGCGGACTGCACCGGTCAACGGGTCGAACAGTTGCACCGGGCCATCGGGATTCGGGTTGCCGTCGTTGGTGCTCGGTGCGGTCGACCCGCCGCCTTGACGGAGGCGAAGGCCCAACAGATCACCGGCCATCACCGCCGACAGCTGGACCGCGTTGAACTCGGAACCGGTTCGGCGCCAGATGATATGGCCGGTCCTGGGATTGGCGGCCCCGACGATGTGCGAGGTCTTCCCGAGGTCGGCCGCGATGCGCCCCAGGACAGGGGCCGGCGGTGCGGGCGCACCGGTGTCGTCGTTCTGCGCCGCCGGTGCCCAACCCTGCAGCGAACCCGTCTTGGTGCCGTCGAGCGAGTAGAAGTCGGTGCCGGTGCCCTGGGGATTGATCACGGCCACACCGCCCTGATAGACGGTGAACGGGACCGTGGGAAACCGCGGGATCGACGATCGGCTCAGCGAGACGATCTGTTTGCCGTCAGAAGCACGCAGCAGCGAGACCTCATCGGAATTGGGCGGCGGAGAGTCGGCTTGGACAATGATCGGCTGGTCGGCGGCGACGCCCGAACCCCGACCCGACCAGGTCACCGTACCGTCGGTATCGGTGGCGATCATCGCTCCGGGCGAGGTCGACGAGCCGTACGTCATCACGAATCGATCGCCGACGGCGTGCATACTTTGCACGCCGTTGGGCTCGGGCGGCAACGGGGTGTCGGCGATGCGGGCGCCGGTGCGCGCATCGAGCACTGTGAGGGTTTCCGACGGTGCGTCCTTGGTTGCTGTGGCACAGGCGATCCGGGTGTCGGTGGCCGCGCACAGGTCGACGAACCGGCCGGGCGGTAGCGCGTGAACGAATCGTGTGCGTCCGGTGGCGGCGTCGATCACCGTCACCGAGGGTGAGTACTCCCGACTTCCGAGCACCAGAGCGGTCGCGCTCGCGCCCCACCACCCGGGCAACGCGGGGCCCGAGGACCACGTGATGGACGGTTCGGTGGGCATCGATGCCACGTCGTTCGATGGTGGACGCGGGATGGACCCGATCTCCTCTGCGTGCACGGTATCGTCGCCGGGAGCCAGTGCGGCCGTGGCGGAGTCGCTGCCGCCGTCCGATCCGGCGACGATGATCACCGCCACGATTGCGATGACGACGATGAACGCCACGGACCCCAGTGCGACCCACAGCCAGGTGCGGCCCGAGGACCCGGTGGGCGTGGGGCCGCCGGGGGCCGGGGATGCGGGCCACGGGTAGCCCGGTGCCTGATGTGCCGGTGCAGGCATTGGGTAGCCCGGTGCCGGGTATGCCGGTGCCTGGTGTGTCGATGTCTGGTATCCCTGCGCCGGATGGCCTTGCGCCGCGTTACCGGGTCCCGCGTATCCCGGTCCCGGATATGGCTGCGGTGGATACCCGGGCTGCGGATACCCGGGCTGCGGATACCCGGGCTGCGGATATCCGGTCGCCGGTTGGTCGGTCGCCGGTTGGTCGGGCACAGCAGGGTGTTCCGGTGGGTCCACGGGCGTCGTCACGCCGAAGACCCTAGCCCATCGCACATCGCTCGTTGACTCCCGCTGGTCGATTCACTTCTCGCGCGCCGAGTTCGTTGCGCGGGAGGGAAAACGACCAGCGCGAGCATCAACTCGGTGTCGAAGGGAACCGCACCGACGCCGGCTGCGTCCAACCGTGCATGACTGCATATCCACATGACCGCTACGGGCTCATCCGTAGGGATGCCGCTCTGAGGCGTGGCATTTCGGACAGTTGCCGCGCCAACGACGTGAAAGCGGGCCAGTTGATTTCACTCATTCCGGGCGTCAACGTCGAACCCAGTGCGGATTTCGACGGGCATGACGGTGCCCAGAAGTTGCACCGGCTCAAGGCAATTGCAGTCGCCACCTCGGAGATCGCACGTCCGTTGCCGCTGAGTCACGCGTCGGCGGCGGCGATGCTCGGACTCCCGCTGCTCAAACCAGACCTCGCGCGAGTGCATGTCACCACCGGTTTACCCGAAGGTGGTTCGGTGGGAACCGTCCGCCATCTCCATCCGGCACCTCTCGACCGTTCCCGCGCAACGACCTCGCCACGCGGGAACGAAACAGTTCAGCGGTAAGCCTCAGCCCAGCTCGTCGAAACTCGTGATCGCCGGCGCCGGTGGGAGAGTGACGATCGCGCCCGCGTAGGAGAGCCCCGCACCGAAACCGAGCAGCATCGCGGTCTGGCCGCCGCGGGCCTTGCCGGTCGCGAGCATCTCCTCCATGGCCAGCGGGATCGACGCCGCTGAGGTGTTGCCGGTGTTCTCGATGTCGTTGGCCATGGGGAGGTCGTCGGGGAATCCGAGGTTCTTCTTCATGAGCTCGTTGATGCGGGCGTTCGCCTGATGGGGTATGAACACCTCGATGTCCTCGATGCCCACACCGGAGGTCTCGATGACCGCGGCCAACGCCTTGGGCAGGGTGATCGCCGCCCAGCGGAACACGCGCGGGCCCTGCATCGTCACGACCATCCGGCCGACGGGGTCGCTCTCCGGATCCTTGTGCTGGTACTCCTGCGCGCGGTCCATGTAGGCGGGGATGTCGTAGTTCTGCCCGATGGCCTCGGCGTTCTCGCCGTCGGAGCCCCACACGGTAGGGGAGATGCCGTTCTCCTCGCTCGGCCCGACGACGACGGCGCCGGCACCGTCGCCGAAGATGAAGGCGGTGTTGCGGTCGGTGGGTTCCATGACCACCGACATCGTCTCCACCCCGACCACCAGCACGTACCGCGCCGACCCGGCCCGCACGGTATCGGCCGCGACACCGAGGGCGTATCCGAACCCGCCGCAGCCGGCGGCGATGTCGTAGGCGGGGATGCCGTTGAGGCCGATGTCGAAGGCGACGATCGGGCCGCCGTGCGGGATCTTGGTCTTCCAACTGTTGGTCGCCAGGATCAGCGCACCGATCTCCTCCTTGGCCACACCGGAGTTGCTGATGGCGCGTTCGGCGGCGGCCGCGGCCATCGAGCGGGCGCTCTCGTCGCCACTGATCCAGCGGCGGTTACGAATACCGCTGCGTTCGTAGATCCATTCGTCGGTGCTGTCGAGGACCTCGCACACCTCGTCATTGCTGACCAGCCGCCTCGGCCGGTACGCACCGATGCCCAGCATCGCGACGTTACGGTGTCCGGTGTTCGCTGCGAGTTTCGCCACGTGTCGTTCCCTTCGGGTTGCGCCGGGAGAGATTCTATGTGCTTGCGCTTTCACGCCTTGGCGCCGACGCGGCGATCACCAGGCGTGCACGGTGTTCTGCGCTGCTTCCAGACCGGCAGTGAGCAACAGTTCGACGGCGTCGGCGCCGTGTTCGATCAGCAGATCGACCTCGGCACGTGCGGCCGAGGGGAACGGTTTCAGCACGAAGTCGGCCGGGTCCTGCCGACCCGGTGGCCGCCCGATGCCCAGCCGGACCCGCAGGTAGTCGCGGGTGCCGACGGACTGGCTCACCGAGCGCAGCCCGTTGTGACCGCCTTCGCCGCCGCCGCGTTTGAGCCGCACCAGACCGAAGTCGATGTCGAGTTCGTCGTGCAGCACGATCAGGTCGTCCGGTGTGACCGAATAGAACTTGGCCAGCGGCCCGATCTGACGACCGACGGTATTCATGTAGGTCCGCGCCTTGGCCACCAACACCGAACCGCCGGCGAGCGGTATCGATGCGACCTCGGCGCCGGAGCGCTTGTGCACCGAATACCGCCCACCGGCGGAGGTGACCAGATGATCGGCGACCATGGCGCCGATGTTATGGCGTGTCTTCTCGTACTTCGGACCCGGATTACCCAGTCCGACGATGAGTTTCACGTGTCAGGGTCACTCGGACTCGTCGTCGGATTCCTCGCTGGGCACCTCGGCGCCGGCGTCGACGGCCTCGGCCTCGAGGTCGGCGGCGCTCGGGGCCTCGTTCACGGCGACGATGAGGGTCTCCGGATCGGTGACCAGCGTGACGCCCTCGGGCAGCGTGAGATCCGAGGCGTGGATCGCGATGCCGGCTTCCTTGCCCTCGACGTCGACGACGATCTGCTCGGGGATCGAGAGCACGTCGGCCTCGATCTCGATGGTGTTGGCGTCCTGGGTGACCAGGGTGCCGGGAGCGGCGTCACCCTCGACGACGATGTTGACCTCGACGCTGACCTTCTCGCCGCGCTTGATGACGAGCAGGTCGGCGTGCTCGATGTAGTTGCGGATCGGGTGGACGTCGACTTGCTTGGTCAGGGCGAGCTGCTTGGTGCCCTCGATGTCGAGATCGATGACGGCGTTGATGCCGTTGTTGCGCAGGATCGCGGCGAAATCGCGGGCCGGGAGGTTCAGGTGCTGCGGGTCGGAGCCGTGGCCGTAGAGCACGGCGGGGACCTGGCCCTCGCGGCGGGCACGACGTGCGGCGCCCTTGCCCTTGGCGGTGCGGGTGGTGACGGTCAGAGCGTTGGCTTGAGTGGCCATGAGACGTTCTCCTCGGGTGGCGGGACCGGTCGGCCGGTCGTCGGTGGTGCTTCCCGGCGCGACGGCGCCCAACACCACGGCCCCGTCGGTGCGTACGAGGGCACCGGAGAAGACGTGCGATGGTCGCGCCGATCACGGTGATCACTCACCCTCGCCGAGACAACCCGAACAGACTAGCCGATGAGCTGCGCCGATGTCATATCGCGCCGCGCTGATCCGCCTCGGCGCTATCGTCTGTGTCGTTCACCGGTGCCGGGCATACTGGCGGCCATGACCTCACGCACTCCCATCGACATCGTCACCGGCTTCCTCGACGGGCTCGCGCGTGGTGACAGCGCCGCCGCCTGCCTCGATCTCGCCGACGCCGTCGTCTACACGAACGTGTCCCTGGCGACCATTCGCGGGCGCAGGCCGGTCACCAAGATCTTCGGTTCGATGGATTCCTCGCCGGTCTCCTTCGACTACCGGATGGTCAACGTGTCCTCCGACGACACCGTCGTGCTGACCGAACGTGTCGACCAGATCAGTGTCGGCCGATTGCACGTGCAGTTCTGGGTGTGCGGGCGGTTCGAGGTGGTCGACGGTCAGATCACGCTGTGGCGGGATTACTTCGACTACTTCGACATCACCAAGGCGTTTCTGCGCGGAGTGGTCGGGGTGCTCGTCCCGGCGGCTGTGCGTCCGCTGAACGGTCGATCGAAGGTCGGACGCGCCCTCGCCGAGTGATGGTGTGAGCGCCTAGCATTGCTGCCCATGAGCTACCAGCAACCACCCGCCTACGGTTTCGGACAACCGGCGGGCGGCATGTTCTACGTCAACGTCCTCGGCCAGGAGCACGGGCCGCTCGGTATCACCGATCTGCAGCACATGGCGCTCTCGGGTCAGCTCAAGAGCAGCACCTACATCCGCGCCGCCGAGGCGCCCAACCCGTTCCCGGCCGGACAGATCCCCGGGTTGTTCTCCGACAAGAGCAAGCTCACCGCGGGGTTGTTGCAGATCTTCCTGGGTAGCTTCGGCGTGGGTCGCTTCTACACCGGCCACGTCGGCATCGCGATCGCGCAGATCGCGGTGACTTGGCTGACCTGCGGTATCGGTGCGATCTGGCCGCTGATCGACGGCATCATGATGCTCGTCGGCAAGGTGACCGACTCCGACGGCCGACCGCTGGCCGACTGACCGCCTCACCAGGACATCGGCTCACCAGGACACTGACATGACCACGCACACCGACACCCGCACCCCGAGACTCGCGGCGAGTGAGATCGCCGCCGTCGTGGGGGTCGCCGGTGTCGGTGTGGCGTGCGCGTTGAGTCCTGCAGGGATCGAGCACGGGCCGATCCTGTGCCCGTTCCGTCTGGTCACCGGACTGCCCTGCCCGGGATGCGGATTAACGCGGTCCTGGGTCTACGGCATGCACGGCGACTGGGCGCAATCCTTTGCCGCGCACCCGTTCGGGCTGCCGATCATCGCCGCGATCGTCGCGCTCGCGATCACCGTGGTGATCGCTCGGGTGACCCGCCGCCGACCACCCCGGCTGGAGCGGCTGCTGTGGAATCCGGTGGCCAAGGTGGTCGTGGCGGCGTGGCTGATCTTTGCGGTGGTGCGGATCCTCCTGGTCATCTGAAGCGTGGCTGGGCCGGCGGCGCGTGGGCTCAGTCCAGTACCAGCTCGGGGGAGTACATGTCGATCCAGTGATACAGGTCGAGCACCCGATCCATCTGGTTGCGCAGCCCGGTGTCGCAGGTTGCCGCATCGGCGGCGATCATCGATGACACCGCGGCGCGGTCGACCAGCGCGAACACCTCATGATCGCGCTCGCCGATCATGTCGGTGAGCTGATCCTGCAGCGTTTGGGTGTACTTGGTGTCCTGCGTGGACGGATAGGGACTCTTGGTGCGGTCGATCACCGACTGCGGCAACACATGTGACGTCGCGTGGCGCAGTAGGCTCTTCTCCCGCCCGTCGAAGGTCTTCATCGACCACGGGGTGTTGTAGACGTACTCGACGAGCCGGTGGTCGCAGAATGGGACGCGGACCTCGAGCCCCACGGCCATCGACGCGCGATCCTTGCGGTCCAACAGCATTCGGACGAATCGCGTCAGGTGGAGATGACTGAACCGGCGCATCCGCCGTTCGTCGTCGGATTCACCGTCGACGACGGGGATGGTGGCGAGCGCACTGGCATACTGGTCGGCGATGTAGTTCTCGACGTCGAGACGCCGCTGAAGATCGCCGGAGAGCATTGCGTGGCGATCGCGCGTCATCGCCGAGGAGAAGGCCAGCCACGGGAAAGTGTCTGCGGCGCGGGCGTTCTCGTCGAAGAACCAGCGGTACCCGCCGAACACCTCATCGGCCGACTCGCCCGACAGGGCGACCGTCGACTCCGAGCGGATCGCGCGGAACAGCAGGTAGAGCGAGTTGTCCATGTCGCCGAGCCCGGCGGGGATGTCGCGGGCGCCGATCACTGCACGCCGGACCTCCGGGTCGGTGAGGTCGGCCGGGTTCAGCACGACGTCGCGGTGCATCGATCCGACGTGCGCGGCGACGTCACGCACGAACGGCGAGTCCGGGGTGTCGCGCATCTCGTCGGGGGTGAAGTTCTCTTCCTGTTCGGCGAAGTCCACCGAATAGCTGTGCACGCGTTGGCCTTCGGAGCCCAGGCGGGCGGCCGCCAGACCGGTCAGGGCGCTGGAGTCCAGGCCGCCGGAGAGCAGTACGCAGCGCGGCACGTCGGCGACGAGCTGTCGATCGACGATATCGGTGAGCAACTCGCGAACCGTCGCGACCGACGTCTCGAGGTCGTCGTCGTGGCCGTGCGCCGGCAACGACCAGTAGGTGCGGGTGCGCAGGCCGTCGCGGCCGACGGTGACGATGGTGCCCGGCTCCACCTCGGAGATGTTGCGCCACAGCGACCATCCTGGCGCCTTGGTCATCGCGAACAGCTCGCGCAGACCGTCGAGGTCGACGGTGTGGGGGATCAGGGGGTTGGCGAGGATGGCCTTGGGCTCCGAGCCGAAGACGACGCCGTCGGTGGTGCGGGAGAAGTAGAAGGGCTTGATGCCCAGGCGGTCACGCACCATGGTCAGTTCTTCGGTCCGCCCGTCCCAGATGGCGAAGGCATACATGCCGTTGAGGCGATCGGCCACCTCGGCGCCCCACTGCACGTAGCCGCGCAACACCACCTCGGTGTCCGAGTCGGTGACGAATTCGTTTCCGAGGGAACGCAATTCGGTACGCAACTCGCGGAAGTTGTACGTTTCGCCGCTGTAGACGATCGCCACGGTACCGGCCGGGGTCTGCGCCGTCATCGGCTGATGGCCGAGGGGGAGGTCGATGATGGCCAGGCGTCGGTGTCCCAGCCCGACGTGCGGCTCGAGATACGTGCCGACGTCGTCGGGGCCACGGAGTGCCATCGTCGAGGTCATCGCCTCGATGACGTGGCCCTCGCGTCGTAGATCGTGGTCGAAACCCACCCATCCGGCGATACCGCACATAGAACGCACCTCTCGATTTCATTAGAGAAACTAACTATCTTCGTAAACCCGTTGTAACACGAGGTCCCGAAGACGTCGAGAAAGCGTGGTGAGATGTCGGTGTTGCCGGATATGCCTGAGGGCTCAGAGGATCTCGTCGATCGTGTCGAGGGGGCGGGCGAGGCGGGTGCCCTTGTCGGTGACGACGAACGGTCGCTCGACGAGGATCGGGTGTTCGACCATCGCGTCGAGCAGGTCGGACTCCGACGCCGAGGCGAGATCGAGGTCCTTGTAGAGCGATTCACGCTTGCGTGCCGCCTGGTGTGCGGTCAGGCCTGCGTCGGCGAAGAGTGTCTCGAGTTGGGCCCGCGTGTACGGCTCGTCGACGTACTTGACGACGGTCGGCTCGATGCCGGCCTCACGGAGCTTGTCCAGGGCCTTGCGGGACGTCGTGCAGCGAGGGTTGTGGTAGATCGTCGCGTTCACCCGACCCACCCTATTCCAGTGCGCCGACTCGTCCGGGCAGCCGTGCGGTCAGCGCCAGGGCGACCGTCGCGCACAGAGCGCCGACGACGATCGGGGCCAGCACGCCTGCCCTGTCGATGGCCTGCGCGCCGACGAGCGCACCCACGCCGATGGCCAGGTTGAAGGCTGTCGAATACACGGTGGTCGCGGCCTCGCGGTGGGCGGGCGCGGTTCGCAGCACGGTCGTCTGCAATCCGATGGGGATGGCGGCGTAGCCGACGGCCCACGCCATCAGCGCCACCAGGGCAAGGGGCGGGATGGTGGTGGTCACCGCCACCAGCCACAATGCCACCGCGAGAACCCCGATCACCGCCGCGAGGCCCGCACGTGCGGAGGTGAGGCGGGTGAGCAGGGCGCCGGCGGCGAAGTTGCCGGCGACGCCCGCGGCCCCCATCACCAGAAGTACCGCACTGACCAGGTCGTCGTCGATGCCGATGCCGTCGACGATCAGCGGTGTCACGTAGGTGTAGGCGGCGTACGCACCGGTGATCACGACGGCGGTGATGACGACCGTGAGCCGCAGGTCGCGGTTGCGCAGCATCGACGGCAGCCGTCGCAATGCGACCCCGCCGGCCGGTCGGGTCGGCCCGAGCAGCACTGCGAGGGCCACGAGGGTCAGCGCCGACAACCCGGCCAGCGCCCAGAAGGCGGCCCGCCAGCCGAGTTGTTGGCCGGCCAGGGTGCCCAGCGGCACGCCCAGTACCGAGGCGATCGACACCCCGGAGAAGGTGATCGTGGTGGCGCGCACCGCATATCGCGGTGGTACGAGCAGCAGGGTGGTCGGCGCCACGATCGTCCACAGCAGCCCGAGGGCGCCGCCGATCAGCACCCGCACAACGATCAGCGTCGCGAAACCCGGGGCCATCGCGGTGAGCGCGTTGCCGAGGGTGAAGACCGTCATCACCGCGATCAGCAGCAATCGCCGATCCACGCGCCGGGTCGTCGTCGACAACGTGGGCGCAGCGATCGCGGCGACGAAGGCGACCGCGGTGACCACCAAGCCGACCGAACCGTCGGAGACCCCGAGATCGCCGGCCATCGGCTGCAAGAGGCCGATCGGCATGATCTCGGTGGTCGTGACGGTGAACACGCCCAAGCCGAGTGCGCCGACAGCGGCCCAGGTGTGGGCGCTGACGCGGTCGGTCACGGGCGATCCTCCTCTCGCGGTCGGGCGGGGAAGGGCGACACGACTGCGGGCCGCCTCGACCATCATGATCGTGGCGGCCCGCAGGCGCAGGACGAAGGCGCGGTGCCGGCGCTACCGGTCAGGCAATGCCGTCGAAAAGGCTTGTCACCGAACCATTTTCGAAAACCTCGCGGATGGTCTGGGCCAGCAGCGGGGCGATCGAGAGCACGGTGAGCTGTTCGAAGTGCTTCTCCGGCGGGATCGGCAGGGTGTCGGTGGCGATGACCTCGGTCGCCCCGCAGTTGGCGAGGCGCTCGGCGGCCGGGTCGGAGAACACGGCGTGTGTGGTGGCGATGACGACGTCGCCGGCACCGGCGTCCTTGAGCTTGCTGACGGCGCCGGCGATCGTGCCGCCGGTGTCGATCATGTCGTCGATCAGCACGCAGGTGCGGCCCTCGACCTCACCGACAACACGGTGTGCGACAACCTGATTGGCGACCATCGGGTCGCGGGTCTTGTGGATGAACGCCACCGGGGCGCCGCCGAGGGCGTCGGCCCACTTCTCGGCCACCCGCACGCGACCGGAGTCGGGGGAGACGATGGCGATGTTGTCGGTGCCGTACTTCTCGCGGACGTACTCCGAGAGCTGCCCGAGGGCGTGCATGTGATCGACCGGCCCGTCGAAGAAGCCCTGGATCTGATCGGTGTGCAGGTCGACGGTGATGATGCGATCGGCGCCCGCGGTCTTCATCAGGTCGGCGATCAGGCGTGCCGAGATCGGTTCGCGGCCACGGTGCTTCTTGTCCTGACGGGCGTACGGATAGAACGGCAGGATCACGCTGATCCGCTTGGCCGATCCGCGCTTGAGGGCGTCGATCATGATGAGTGCTTCCATCACCCACTCGTTGAGCGGGGCCGGGCAGCTCTGCAGCACGAAGGCATCCGACCCGCGCACCGACTCCTCGAAGCGCACGAACAACTCGCCGTTGGCGAAGTTGCGTGCGGTCTGCGGCGTCAGCTTGATGCCGAGTTCGTCGGCAACGGCCTGCGCGAGCTCGGGGTGCGCACGCCCCGCGAACAGCATCAGGTTCTTCTGGTTGTCGGTCGTCCAGGTCATGGAAACTCTTCTACTCGGGGCTGGTGGTCGGGACTCGATGGTGTTCTGGTCGGGTGGTCTGAGCCGCAGGTAATGTCGCCTACGGGCGCATGGCCTCGCCGGTGGTGGTCTCGTCGATGGTGGGTGCCGAGGGCGTCTCGGCGGCCGCGCGAGCGGCCTGCGCGGCGGCCGTGTCCGGCCGCTTGCGGACCACCCAGTCCTCGATGTTGCGTTGTGCGCCTGCCGAGACCGCGAGGGCACCGGGCGGGACATCGTCGCGCACGACGGTACCCGCACCGGTGTACGCGCCGTCACCGATCTGTACAGGTGCGACGAACATATTGTCAGAACCGGTCCGGCAGTTCGAACCGATCACCGTTTGATGCTTGTTCACCCCGTCGTAATTGACGAAGACGCTCGAGGCGCCGATGTTGGAGTCGTCGCCGATCCGCGCGTCCCCGACGTAGGTGAGGTGGGGGATCTTGCTGCCCGCGCCGATGACCGCGTTCTTGGTCTCGACGAAGGTGCCGATCTTGCCGCCGACCCCGAGGACCGTGCCCGGCCGCAGGTAGGCGAACGGGCCGACCAGCGCGTTGTCGCCGATGGCCGCACTGCTGCCGTGGGTGCGGATGATCTGCGCACCACGTCCGACGACGACGTCGGTGAGCGTGCAGTCCGGTCCGATGACGGCGTCCTCGCCGATCGTGGTCGCGCCGTGCAGCTGGGTTCCCGGCTCGATCCGCACGTCTTCGGCGATCGTGACGTCGACGTCGATCCACGTGGTCGCCGGGTCGACGACGCTCACCCCGGCGAGCTGATGCCGACGCACGATCCGCCGGTTGAGTTCGGCGGCCAATTCGGCGAGCTGCGCGCGGTCGTTGCAACCGGCGACGAGCATCGGATCGTCAACAGTGAAGCCGTGCACCGACTTTCCGGATTCACGGGCGATCTCGACGACGTCGGTGAGGTAGTACTCGCCCTGGGCGTTGTGGGTGGAGAGCCCGCCGAGCGCGGTGCGCAGGGCGGTCGCGTCGAAGGCGTAGACCCCGGCATTGACCTCGGTGATCGCCAACTGCTCAGGGGAGGCGTCCTTGTGTTCGACGATCGCGTGCACCCCGCCGTCGTCGCCGCGGACGATGCGGCCGTAGCCGGTCGGGTCGCCGGCGTGGAATCCGGTGACCGTGACCGCGGCGCCACCGTCGGCGGAATGGGTCTCGACGAGGGCACGCAGCGTCGGCCCGTCGAGCAGGGGTACGTCGGCGGCGGTGACCACGACGGTGCCGGTGAAGTCGTCGGGTAGCGCTTGAAGGCCGGCCCGGGCGGCGTCGCCGGTGCCGAGCGGTTGGTCCTGGACCGCGACCGAAACCGGGATGCCGAGCGCCTGCGAGGTGGATTCCACCGCCGCGGTCACCCGCTCACGTTCGTGTCCGACGACGGCGATGACGTGCGCGGCGCCGAGGTCGGCGGCGGCATGCAGGGCGTGCCCGAGCAGGCTGCGACCGGCGATGGTGTGCAGGATCTTCGGGGTCTTGGACCGCATACGGGTACCGGCACCGGCGGCGAGGACGATGACGGCGGTCGTCGTGGGGGACGTCTGTGTCATGTCGACCTCCGATGGAGCTGGTCTGTGGGTGGGTTGGCGTCGGGCGGGAGTCGCGCGTCGAGTCGATCCGGCGCCGGCCCCGCCGCACGGCAACGGCCCGATAGTACTGACCGGTTCGCGGCCGCCGACCGGCGTCCCCCGGCAGGAATGCTGCCTGATAGAACCAAAGGGACCCACATCACACCCGATGATCAGCAATGAAGGGAAGCCGATGAGCACCCAGAAGACAGCAATCGTGACCGGTTCGGCACGCGGGATCGGTGCAGCCGTCGCCAAGCGACTGGCCGCCGACGGACTGGCCGTGGCGGTCCTCGACCTCGACGAGGCGAACTGCGCCGACACCGTCAACGCCATCACCGAGGCCGGTGGCAAGGCCATCGCCGTCGGCGCGAACGTGGCCGATGAGGCGTCGGTTGCCGCGGCGGTCGACAAGGTCGTCGCCGAACTGGGTGCCCCGACCGTCGTCGTCAACAACGCCGGCGTGCTCCGCGACAACCTGCTGTTCAAGATGAGTGTCGACGACTGGGACACCGTGCTGGCCGTTCACCTGCGCGGTGCGTTCAACGTCACCAAGGCCGCCCAGAAGCACATGGTCGACGCCGGCTGGGGTCGCATCGTGAACCTGTCGAGCACCTCGGCGCTCGGCAACCGCGGCCAGGCCAACTACTCCGCGGCCAAGGCGGGCATGCAGGGCTTCACCAAGACTCTCGCGATCGAGCTCGGCAAGTTCGGCGTCACCGCCAACGCCATTGCGCCGGGCTTCATCGAGACCGACATGACCGCTGCCACCGCGGCCCGCGTCGGCATGGACTTCGAGGAGTTCAAGAAGCTCAGCGCCTCCCAGATCCCGGTCAACCGCACCGGCGTGCCCGAGGACATCGCCCACACCGCGTCGTTCTTCGTCAGCGAAGGCGCCGGATTCGTCTCCGGTCAGGTCATCTACGTCGCCGGCGGCCCGAAGGACTGACCTCCGAGCCTCCCGCTGCTCCGTTTCCTTCCCGCGCGTCGACCTGATCGAGCGGGAGGGAAACGGTCTGGCGGGAATCGATGCGGACCCACGCGCCGCCCTGTGGCACAATCAGGTCCGCGTTATTCCCCCATGGTGTAATCGGCAACACTTCTGATTTTGGTTCAGGCATTCCAGGTTCGAGTCCTGGTGGGGGAGCAACGAGAAAGTCCAGCTCAGGGCTGGTTTCGCTTCAGCTCCGCAACCCTCATGTCGATATTTTGTCGACATCGCACGCGAGGACCCCTCGAAAACGAACGACCCCGACCAGGTGTTGGAGCACCTGCCGGGGTCTGGCGAGGGGATCGTCGCATGATCCTCCATCGCGTTGATTAGCACTGTACCGCTCGCGGTAGTGCTGGTCTAGCGTCGCCGCCGATAGGCGGTTGTCCCTTCGCCACGAGCCGAAGGGGTCTTTTCATGTCCTACGAGCTGACCGCGTGGGCGGTCGCCGTCGAGCGTCCTGCTGAAGCTGGCGCCGACTGGACCACAGTCAAACTCACCCTCGTGACCATGGCGTCGTTCCCCGACGTGCACGGCCGCGAGTGCTTTGCCAGCGTCGCGACAATCGCGAGCCGAATGGGTGTCTCACCCGCGACGGTCAAACGAGCCATCGGAACGCTCAAGCAGTTGGGGCTGGTCGTTGCGTCGGAGCAGCCTGGACGCCCGACGCGATTCCAGTTTGTCGACAGCGTCCGCGAGGCCGAACCTAGGTCATGCGTGACCCAGGTCAACGATGACCCGGGTCATGCGCGAGCTGGGTCAACGTTGACCGAGGGGGTAGGTCAACCGCGACCCAGGGGGTGGGTCACCGATGAGCCACAAACAAGGTCTTTAACAAGAGAACTAACAGGGGGTGCGCGTCCAGGTGTCGACCGTCCGCGATTGACGGTGGTCACCGAACCTCCATCCAGGACATGCGAACGTCACCCCGACGGGACCGACATGCCTTGTGCCGCTTGCGGAGACGCTCGTCGCCGACACGAGGATTTCGAGCAACGACGACGACTGTCGGCACTCGAAGCACAGCGTGAAGAGCGGGAACTGGCGGTGGCGGCGGAGCGGGCAGCAATTCGAGCGTGCGACATGTGCGACGAACGTGGATACCGCGGGAGCTTGCCTTGCCATCACGATCCTGACGGTGATGCGCGGCACGCGCGTGGGATGGCGCGGGTTCGGGCCGTCCTCGCGCGGGGGAGTGCGTCGTGATGGGTTCCGCAGCGAGAGTGGATGATACGAGTCGATTGTGCGATCTGTGCGGTTCGCATGGACTGATTGTCGGCCACGGCCTGAGTGATGATGGGCGGCGTCTCTCGACCCGGTATCTGCCGACGGCCCGAGTGCTCGGTCGCCCCGGCTGGTTTCACGCTCCGTGCTTGCTCAAGCCTCCTTGATCGTATCGTGCGCATTGGAAGTGGTTTAGCAGCAACGTATTTGGCTCGTTCTACGTATACAGCTGAATAGCCATGTGCCTACTTACGCATTTAGCTAAACATCCAAACACCTAAGCATCTGTTCATCTATCTGGCTATACAGGAGGGACTTTCAGTGCTCTGCATCGCTGTTGTCAATCTCAAAGGTGGGTCGACGAAGACCACGTCGGCTGCCTATCTACTCCACGCTTTGGCCGAATCAGGCTTGTCGGTGCTGGGAGTAGATGCCGATCCCGAAAACTGTTCACTCGTTCGATGGTCTGACCTCGCAGAATGGGCCACACCCGTCGTAGGGATGCCGGTCAAGGACTTGCATCGACGGTTGGATGCCGTGTCCGAAGGGTTCGAAGCCGTTGTCATCGATACGCCACCGATGGAGTCTGGACGGGGCATCGTGACCTCGGCCGTGCGTGTGGCCACTCACATCGTGATTCCGATGTCGCCGACGCCCATGGACTTCGATCGGTTGGGCGCAGTTCTCGATCTGATCGACGACGTCGGCCCCTTGCGCACCGCTCCACCTGTTGTCGCCGCGTTATTGACCCGCGTGGTGACGAACTCGGCGTCGGGAGAGGTGTATCGGACGGCAGCAAACGAGCTGGTGCCGGTTTTGCCTGCCCGGGTTGCGAGGTTGGAGCGCTTCGCCCAGGCGTTTGGGTGTCCGATTGACGATGCGCTCAACACCGCGTATGGCGACGCTCTGACCCAGTTGCTTGACATGGAGGTCGCGCAGCGATGACCTCACGAGCTGAACAGATCCGCGCACAGGCGTCGCGTGTCGCGTCCCAGCCGTCCACTCGGTCAGCCGCGACCGCAAAGGCGACGAGTCAGAGTGCGATGCCGGCGGTGTCGAGGAGGGTCGGCAAGACGGTCAACCTCGATGCGGATCTCAACCAACGAGTGCTGGCCTGGCAGGCCGAAGCGGCCCACGCCCTGGGTGTGCCTCGTGTGACGTTCCAGTCCGTCGTCGATGCGTTGCTCACGGAGCTATTGAACGATGACATGCTCGCGAGGCGGACACGCGAATTCGTGGCCACCAAGTGCGTGGAGAACGAAAGCTGATGCACTTCCCGTATGACGGCGGGGACACAAGGTAGGCGGCGGCGAGCCGTGTCGGTCTCAATCCGATATCACTTTGGCCACAGGTAAGCCAACGTGTAAAGGTGGCCGCGACCGGTTGCCGTATTAGATTGGCGCTCAACATATTTGGTGAGCACTGCCGGAACTCTTGGGCCGGGCCGTTTGGGGTATAGCGCGCCGAGGCGCAGTGGCGAGGTGTTTCAAAACTCGTGTCCAAAACTTCTGATGCACTCCAAACATGTTCGTGCGTATGGACTTTGGCGCGTCTCTCGCCGTAGATGTGCATAGCATTGCGTTCGTGAGCGCAGGCATGAATCAATCTGGAGATCGAGGATCGTTCGTCTCCATCTCCGAGGTGGCGAAGATCTACGGGGTGCATCCCACGACTGTCCGTCGCTGGATCATGGAGGGGCGAATCGAGGCGCAGCGCGTCGGGTCGCGGCTCATTCGGTTGGACCTGGAGTCGGTGTATCGGAAGCTCGGTAGGCCGACGTCGTCGGATGCCTGAGCCCGGGTTGGATGACATCTCGTTCCCGATATGGCGAGTGTCGCTGCGAGGCACCCTCGGCCTTGATGCGCACCGATCAAGCAGTCTGAAGATGTCCGAGCAGTTTCGTACTCTGTCTGCGTGCTAGACGAGAACTTCCACGAGTCGATCGAGGGCATCCGAGAGTTTGCGGTCGCTGCAACCAACGTGGGCCAGGCAGTGGCATATTTTGGGTTGACCGCCGCGTACTTCACGCCGATCTACCGTGAGCCCGGCATCGACTCAATAGACGAGATCGACAGCATCGTCGGCAGCGAAGAGGATGTGGAGGGGCCTCTGCTCACCGCACACCGCCTGGCCAAGTTCTACGTCATATCGTCGGGAGACGCGCTCCTCTCGGCATGTGACCTGGTTGGACGTGACTTCCCGATGCACGTCGGATCAGGCGCACTCGCGCGCGTTGCTGCCGAGCACGCCGCCAAGGCGATGTTTCTGGCTGACCCGGCGATCGACTGGAGGGCCAGGGTGCTTCGGGCATACGACCTCTTTCGATCAGCACTGCAGGAATACCGATCGTCCAACGACGAAGGCTCGACCAAGCTGATCGACGATTGGAAGCGGTGGCGCGATCGAACCGGGTCCGAATTCGCGGACGTGCCCAAGCAGCCGTCGAGTAGCTCGCGGAAGTTGATTGAGGCGCACTTTGGGAGCGATCTCGGCTACGACGAACTCAGTCGGCCGACGCATGGCAATGCGGTCTGGATGACGCTGGCTGTGATTCAGGAGCAAAAAGGGGACCAACTTCATGTGGAGCAGCACGCTACGCAACGTGCAGTTCGCGATGGATGTCTGTATCTCCGCAAGTGACCGCCTCTGTCGGCTGTGGAACTTGGATCACGACGACGTGCTTCGGGCTCTCAGTGAGCGGCAATCTTTGGAGCCGATCTCGTGGAAGACGTTGTGCGAGATGTGTGACTGGGTGCGCGCGGGGGTTGAGCATCTGTCCGCCAACGTCGTAGTCGACTGGGCTGAAGACCCGCAGCCTCCTCGCTGACTTGCCGTCGTCACGGTCTGCCGCATGCCAGATTATTGAGGTGCCTATACGGGGTGCAGGCTCTGTGGGTGCTTTACTGTCCGCGCTGGGCAGTTGGCGGAGACGCGTGCCTGGGTGTTGTGGCCAACGCCCAGTTCGAACCCCATGCTGAGGAGAATCTCATGTTTCGCGACGAGGTGACCGCAAGGTACGCCGACGAGTTGACGGACATCGACCGTGCAGAGTTCGAGGACTTCGTGAGCGTGGAGACCGCGAGGCTCAGCGCGGAGTTGGCGGCGCTTCAAGCCGATCTTGAGGCCCGACTTCGTGACGAGGTGCAGAGCATGTTGGGTCGACCGCTGGAGTACCTCGAGACGTTGAGCGTGCTCAGCCGAGCCCGGCAGCAGGCGTTGGAAGAAGTGCGGTCTCAGCTCTGGGAGTCTTGCGCGCTGGCCCCGCATGCGGATGAGGACGATTGGGAACCGAACGCTGCCGTCGCGATCGAGGTGAGCGCGGCGACCGAGGCGTTGGTTGAGCGGGTCTGGCCGCATGCAAGCCAGGCATGGCAGGTCAGCGCGGAACTGATTGTGGAGGAGCGGATTGCGGACGGTCTGCCGATTCCGACGGCTCCTGATCATCCGTTGGTGACCACGCTGACTGCGTTGGTCGACCAGGATCTCGCGCATGATGTCGACGTCCTCTTGCGAGCACGGCGCGCGGACTAACCGAGTCGCGAGGACGCCCTGGGCGCACGGCCCCATAGTCCAGGTGGCCATGGCGATGCGGCCGTGTCCGCGACGGCTTCGGGATGAAATTGGACTCGTGCGTATGGCGCCAACAAGTGTCTGCTGCCTCGCATGGCGGGTAGTGGCTCGGCAGACGTTTACGCCTCTTCCCGGCTCGCGGACGCGCAGCGGAAAACTACGGTGAGCGCCTCTTGTGCAGCCATGGCGGTGGTCATCGGAATACGTCAAATCGGTTGTCGCGCAGACTAACCCGCATGGGTTAGTGCCTTCGGCCTGACGCTACTCGCGCAGAGCAAGCTATACACTTGGGTGCCCCAAGTAGGGATCGGTGCTGGCGCTGCGCTGGTCGATCTGCCACACCTTGGGAAGGCGGTGGGTCTCCATGGGTGGAGTCGCTGCGCTGGCCGGAAGTGAGGAGTGGCGATGAGCGAGGAAGGTGCGGCGCCGAAGTCGCGTCGCCGAAGCCGCCAGTCCAACGTGTCCGGTGGCCGGCAGGTTGTCCACAAGGTGAAGGTGTCGCCCGAGCGGGAGCGTCGGTTGCAGGAAGGCGCGCAGGACGCACGGGTGACTGTTTCGCGACTGATGGTGAAAGGGACATTGGCCGATCAAATTGGACAGACCGCGACTGCACGCCACGATCTCGCGGTCGAGTTGTTCGGCGCATTCCGCTTGCTGGCGTCGATCGCCAACAACGTCACCCAGATCGCGAAGGCGACGAATCCGGACGGCGAATGGCAGGAGGACTGCGCCGCAACGTTAACTGCTATTCGGCGGACTGGGCAACGGGTGCGTGCGGTGTTGGAGGCGCAAGCATCCACATGATGCCTAACATCACCCGTGGCTCGAGCATGACCGGACTACTCAGCTACCTCGTTGGGCCAGGCAACGCCAATGAGCACACCGAGCCGCACCTGGTGGCCGGCGATCCGGCGATCATGGCGTGGCATGACGACGCGGTGCTCGATGCTGCTACGGCACGCGACATCGCGCGACAGATTGATCAGCCTCGCCGGGTTTTCAAGACCGAGGTGACGGTTCCCAAACGGCGGTGGGACGAGCGTGAACAGCGCAGGGTCGTCGTGCGGGATGACAACGGGAAACAGGTCAGGCAGAACGCTCACGTGTGGCACTGTTCGCTGTCGCTCAAGGCCCCGGTGTATGCGGTCGATCCTGCGACCGGCGGGCGCACGGCGGAGCTTGTCGACGGTGAATCGGCGATCACCGACGAGCTGTGGGGCGACATCGCACGTGACTTCATGCGTGAGATGGGTTTCACCGAGGAAGGACTGGCGCCCGCGCGGTGGGTGGCGGTACATCACGGCCCGAGCAAGAAGGGCAACGACCACATTCACCTTGCGGCGTCGATGGTTCGCGAGGACGGCACCAAAGTCTCCTCGCACAACGACTTCGCACGCGCTCAGCGAGCGGCGGCGAAGTTGGAACGCAAGTACGGGCTCGCGGTCACTCCGGGCCGTGTATCTGGGGCCACAACGACGCCGGCCCATTCGCGCGCCGAGGAGAACATCGGGGCGGGGAAGGGTGATGAACCGGCGCGACGCACACTGGCCCGCGACGTTCGTGCGTGCGCGACGGCGGTGACGTCAGAGGCCGAGTTCGTTCGACAGGTCCGCGCGCTCGGACACCTGATCCGTCCGCGCTACGCCGCCGGGACCGACGACGTCGTGCAGGGGTATTCGGTGGCTCTGGCACCGCGACACGATGACGGATCACGCGACTTCGAAGCGCGTCCGGTCTGGTTCGGCGGTGGACGATTGGGTAAGGACCTGACGCTGCCGAGAATGCGACTCGGATGGTCGGATTCACCGAGCGCAGCGCTGGAAGCGGCGGGCGAATGGCGACGCGCGAAGCGTGGGCGCGAGCCCCTCAAACAAGCCCGGAAGACGCGACGTCACGGACACGATATGGACGCGCTATACCGCCGCGCGCACGACGACCTCGCGCAGTGGATTCAGTACCTCGGCACTATCGCGGTCGACGATTACGCGAGCTCGGCGAGCGCGGCCGGGCAGACGGCCGGTCTATTCGCTGCGTGGTCGGTCCAGATCGAGGAGCGTCCTGGCCCGCTGGCGCGGGCCGCCGACGGGCTCGGTGCGTCAGCGTCGATTCCAGCGGCTTGTGCGGTGGCGCCGAAGCGCGTCGAGTGCACGAGCCCCGTCGCTTTCCTGTTGCTGACCGCGAGCGGGCGAACAGATTCGACGGTGGCGACTGCCGTGCTGTTGCGTCAACTCCTGAGCGCGGTCGAAGCGATCGCTGCTACGCACGTTGCCGCCGGTCACGCCGCGCGGGCTGCGGCGTTGACCGCCATCACTCGTACTGAACTCGGCGCGTTGGTCGAAGCGACATCGAGAGTTGCGCCGGCCCCGGTCCGCCAGGCGTCAGTAAGCACTGAGTCGGATTGTCGACTTGAAGGCGTTACCGGTCGAGCCAGCGATTTTCCGGCCGTGCCGAAGGCTACGCGCAAAGCGGCGCCCGGCTCGCCTATACCGGCGCGCCTCGACCCGATCACGCCCGCCGATCGCGCGCGACTTGACCCCGCGCGTCGGCGAGGTCAAGAACGTACGGGGCGGTAAGCACAGAAGCGAGACCGTAGTTCGCTCCTGCGCCGCGCGGTTGCCGTGAATGGGTACAGAAAGCGAGCAACCCCAGGGTGCCGTAGCCGAACCTGGGGCCAGACGGATCGTCGGAACTCGGTGAGTTCGGAGAATCCATACCTTGCTCGGTACCGAGTATGCCACTCGGCGCAACTCCATAACAGGGGCTCGCCGCGACCGTGTCCGGCGTCGTCAAAATGTGGTTGACCTGCGTATCTGAACATCAGAATGGCTACGCTCGTCCGGCAGCCAGCCAACCGTGTCAGTGCGGGCTGGCTCCAAGCACAGCAATGAGACGTTCTCTGATGCGCCGCTTGCGTTCCTCGAAGAACGGTAGGAAGTCATTCAACTCGAGCGACAGGCCGTCGAGGTCGTTGTCGGCGAGATACGTGGTTCGTTTGTCTTCGCTGGAGAAGGCGTTCTCGATCCAAGCAGCCGGCAGACTGTCCTGCTTTTCGATGTTGGCGGTGCCGGCGAGCAGTTGGAGGTTCGGCAAGAGGTTGAAGGCAGCCATATAGTCGTCGACTTTGTCGGCTGGAATGTCTGCTTTTAGGAGCTTCTTCCTGGTGAACCGGGACTTGGGGAAGATGTGATCTTCGTGGAACTTCTTACTCAGGTCCAGACCTGGATACAAGACCGACAGCACCGAGAACGTCCGTTGGCCACCGTATTTGAGGTTCAGAAGCTCGTCGATTTCGGCGCTTTCAAAAGTGAGGCTCTTCCCGGCCACAGCCATGGCGTCTTCGATGGCTTCGGCTGGAAAGCCGCTTTCCGAATTGTCTTGCAGGACATCCCGGATGCGAGTCAGGAGCGTGTCGAGACCCGATCCCCAGATACCACGTTTGACAAGTGAACGCGTGACCCATCGCTGGAGTGCGAGCCTATCCGCGGCGTCGGCAGACGAGTCGAGGTACGAGTCACCGGCGTCGCGGAGGTGGAGGTAGTGCGCGACGGGGATTATCACGCTGTTGGCCGTGAGGTTTCGTTCGTTGTACCCGAACTGCTGCAGCAACGTCGCCGCTCGGAGAAGGGCTCCCCTGATCTGTGGCCATGCGGCCTCCACCTTCGCCATGTTCGTCTGGGTGAAGTTGGTGACCTTGAACCGTACATCGACGTCCGCGATAGTCAGTGCGGTCTTCAGAACGACGTCCTTGGAAAACGAGAACTGACGTCCGGCATTGCTGTTGATCTCGGATACGAGTGAGCGCACCTCCTCGCGGGCATCCAAGTCCTGCCACTGGTTGGTGGCCATCGACAGCAGCAGATCGGAATACGACAGCGTAGTGCCGCCGCTGTTGACCCGGACGAAAATCTCCAACACCTTGTCGGCGTCCTGATCGGTGACCAAGAAGTAGTTCATCGGCTTGAGCACGCGTACGGCTTCGTACAGGTCGTAGAGCCGTTGGAAAGCGTCTGCTGACCCTGCGATACCCCGCTTTTCCAGCTCCTTCATGATCGCGGGACCGGCGTTGGCGAGATCAAGGACTGCTCCCACCCTGAACCACTTGTCAATCTCTCCGTCATCTGGATTCGCATCCTGGTCGGTGAGGAATCGAAGATCGTATTTGGTACCGAGTTCTTCGTCGTCCGGGTCGTCGGCGAGGTTGAGGTACAGGCGTTTCGTAGGGAACGCATCAGCGCTATTCCACCACGCGTACTTCTTCTTCTCGGAGAGGCTGCCGTACAGCGCGATGTTCAATGACGTGAGCCGCTGCTGCCCATCAAGAACTGCGGTGGTCCCGCTCCCCGCCGGCACTGTGGCTTTGTCGGCGTAAGGATGGTCGCGCTCGTGGTAGTTGGTCAAGAACTCGTAGAACGTGTAGGACTGCGCGGTCTCAGGCTTGACGTTCCACAGGAGGAATGACCCTACGGGATACCCGCGCATGAGGCTATCCACGAGTTTGGTGATTTGGTCTGCGCTCCAAACGAATTCACGCTGAATCGCAGGCATCAGATATTCGCGCTTGTGGATAGCCGTGAGCATTTCCTCGACACTGCGTGGAGTCTGGAACGACATCTGCTACTCCTCGTTTCACTTGGTCTTTGTCGAGCGTGGTCGATTTAGTCGGTGGAGGTCTCGGACAGGCTGTCCACGATCTTCATCGTTTCGACCGCAACGGTTGTCACCTTCGCGATGAGGCCAACGATGTCGCGCGGGTCATCGCGCTCGTCGCACCAGTCGTTCGGGTCGTTGACGATGCCAGACGCCTTGTCGGTCTTCACTTGATACCGGTCGATGATCCACGCCAGCGCCGATCGTGGGCCGAGCATGTACCGCTCAGCTTCTTCCGGGATGTTGGCGATAGTGACCTTCGAGTTGTAGATCAGCTTCGTGACATCGCTGACGCTCTTGCCAGTCTCTGGGTCTTTTCGTTTGGCCCATTTCATCTTTGATATCCGCCAGGTCTCGCGGTCGGCGGGATCGGCGCCCGGCTTGAGCTGCACATCGACGGGGTACGGCGCGACGTCTTCGTACCCGATGTGGAGGTCGGACAGAGCCAGGCCCGCCGCTGCGAGTTGCTCGAACCGTTCCTGTGACTCTGGGGTCGGGATGTGCGGCAGTATCTTCTTCAGGTCCGCGGCGTAGGTCTCCCGGTAGTTGGGGTCGTGAAGCAGCCCGTACACGTAGAAGAAGATGTCGTCCTTGGTGACCTGATCGCCGACTGCCTCCTGGTACAGGGTGAGGATATCGTCGGTGATGTTGTCGATACGTCGGTAGCCGTACTCGTCTACCTCGGCAGAGCCAGCTGCAAGATCAAGGGTGCCGTCGTCGGTTTCAGCCGGCTCGTAGACCCAGCGAGAGAAGAACTGACCCGTGTCGAGCAGGTGCAAATTTGGCAAGAGGTCGGTCATGAACGGCGTGAACTCGAAGTGCGACGCCGGTCCAGTAAGCAGAATGCCTAGGTTCCGGTGGCTTTGCGACGGGAACATCAAAGGTAGCTGGTAACGCCGCTCGTTCAAGAACTGGTCGAAATAGACGTACTGCTGCTGGAACGGTCGGTAACTCGACCGCACGATCGCCGGTGGACGGTACGAAAGATGGGTCCCGCGGGCTAGATGCGTCTTCAGGCCGCCTGACCACGAGATACTGTGCGGGTTAGCGGATATGAAACAATCCACGTTGGCGTTGCGGTCGGTGATCTGATTCGCTGTGCACCAGTTCGTGAACGCCGCGACCTGGGCGTTGTAGTAGTCGATCATGCGCTGGATGCTCATCCCAACAGTCTCGGAGCTGAAGTTGCAGCACCAGGGATCCCGGTTGGTCTTGAGCCCGGCGGAATACGTCTTGAAGATCGCCGGTCCGCCAGACTTGTCACCGATCACGGGCCACGACGCGAAATCATCGTTGCGTTGGCTGACCCAGTCCCCGTGCTCGTTCGGCGTAATGGCTTGCCACTCAACGGACTTGAGGTCGCCTTCCGCGACGATTTCTAGCTTCTGCTCGCGGGGCAGGTAGTCGCCGATGTCCCGGTACTGGACCTCACACGGTCCAGCGCAGGTGGGGTCCTTCACCCCAATGAAGATCGCGACTGTGTTGCGGCTGCCGGAGCCGAATACCTTGCCGCCTTCCTTCCGGGACAGCTCGCCGGATGTGCGCTGGTTGCCGCGGAGGTTGTAGACGTAGATCCGGCTGTACTCGTCTGCGAGGGAGAGGCGGATTCCGTCGGCGGTGTTGCCGTCGATCCACCCGCCGTTCGACACGAACGCAACGACTCCGTGGTCACCGACTCTGTCGGTGGCCCAGCGGAACGCCCGAAGGTAACTGTCGTAGAGGCTGTTTTTGTTCGTCGCCGTGGAGCGCTTGGCGTAGGTGTCGGCGATCCGCTTATCGAGTGTCGGATAGGACACATTCGCGTTGAGATCATTCGCGGAGGACTGACCGACTGAGTACGGCGGGTTCCCGACGATGATGTGGATCGGTGCCGCGAGCTGCTTCACGATGCGAGAGTTGTTCTGCGGGAACATCTCCGTGTCCATTGAATCATCGTCCTCGGTCATCTGGAACGTGTCGGTGAGGACGATTCCCTCGAACGGGCTGTACTCGGACTTGGTCAGTGCGTGGTACGTGGTCTCGATGTTCACCGCAGCGATGTAGTACGCGAGCAGTATGATCTCGTTGGCGTGCAGCTCGCTGGCGTACTTGCGGGCCAGGTCTTCCGGGCGCACCAGGCCCGACTGCATGAGCCGAGTAATGAATGTGCCAGTGCCTGTGAATGGGTCGAGAACGTGCACAGCGTCGTCGGTCAGCCCGCGGCCGAACGCCTCACGAGACGCGTGGTCGGCGGCGCGGAGAATGAAGTCGACGATCTCGACTGGGGTGTAGACTATGCCCAGTGCCTCAGCCTGTTTCGTGAATCCGACCTTGAAGAATTTCTCGTAGAGCTCGGCGATCACCTGCTGCTTGCCGTCGGCGGTGGTGACCTCCGATGCCCGGACCCGCACCGAGTCGTAGAAGCCTTCGAGGTGCTCGGTCTCGGCTTCGAGTCCGGCCCCGCCGAGCTGGTCCACCATCGCCTGCATCGTCCTCGACACCGGGTTGTGCGCCGCAAACTCGTGCCCGGCGAAGAGAGCATCGAAGACCGGCGCCGTGATCAGGTGCTGCGCCAGCATCGAAATGGCGTCGTCGCGAGTGATGGAGTCGTTCAGATTGTCCTGCAAGCCTTTGTGGAACTTCGCGAACGCTTCGGTAACGGCCTCGTCGGCGCCGTCGATCAGGATCTTGATTCGGGCGATCAACGCCGCGGCAATGTCGGCGACGTCCTTGGCCCAGTCCTCCCAATAGGTGCGGGTGCCGACCTTGTCGACGATGCGGGTGTAGATGGCTTCCTGCCACTCGGAAAGGGAGAACAGCGCCATCTGTTGCGCCATACTTCCACCACCGGCTCCGCTGCCGTCGGTGATGCCATTGGCGGGGTCGTCGTTCGCGCCGTTAGTAGCGCTGCCGGAGCTTTCACCGCTGCTGATGCTCTCCGGGTTCTCCGTCGTCGGGCCGATGTGCCCGCCGAGGAGCTGGTCGGAGCCCTGTCCGGTGGCTTGCAGTTCCGCTGAGGTGTTCAACGCGATCGAGTTGACCATCGCGTTGAACCGGTCGTCGTGGGCGCGCAGCGCGTTGAGGACCTGCCACACTACCTTAAAGCGGCGGTTGTCCGAGAGTGCCTGTGACGGTGAGACTCCGGCAGGAACTGCGACCGGCAGGATGATGTACCCGTAGTCTTTGCCCTCGGCTTTGCGCATCACGCGGCCGACGGACTGCACTACGTCGACGACGCTGTTACGTGGGTGCAGGAACATCACGGAATCCAGTGCTGGCACGTCGACGCCTTCGGACAGGCATCGGGCGTTGGTGAGGATGCGGCACTCATTGTCTGGGAGTGGCGCTTTGAGCCACTGGAGTTCGCGGTTGCGTTCGAGGGCGTTGTACGTGCCATCAACGTGGTGAACCTGTACGCCCAGATCGAGGTTGGTGGTGTTGACGTCGTGACCGTCGTCGATGCTGTCGGTGAGCATGTCGCGGTAGGTGTCGACAACGCGGGGAAACAGCTCAGCGATCTTGTCGGAGGCGGCGATGTCCTTCGCGAATGCCACGGCTCGACGCATCGGTGGTTCGCCCGGGGTGAAGCCGGTGCCATCCGGGGTACGCCCAGCTCGCTTGGCCAGGCCATTCCATGCACCGACGATCTTCGTCGCATCATCAAGACGCAAGTCCCCGTCCGGGCCGGCGAGCTGAGTTTGCAGGGGAGCGGCGACCAATTCTTCGTCAACGGTCAGCACGAGAACTTTGTAGTCGGTGAGCAGTCCACGCTCGACCGCCTCGCCGAACGACAATCGGTGAAACTCGGGACCGTACTTGTCCTCGTCGTCCATCGACGTGATCTCGGCGGAGTGTTCATCGGCCTTCGTCTTGACCGATTCGTCGAAGATTCGAGGAGTGGCTGTCATGTAGAGCCGTCGGGTGGACTTGATGTATTCGCTGTCGTGGACGCGGACGAAGTTGGACTCGTCGGCACCTTCAAGTGTGACGCCGGTCGTTCGGTGCGCCTCGTCGCAGATCACCAGATCAAAGGGGTCCACTCCATCACGTTGCGCCTGCGCTACGACCGGCAGCGACTGATAGGTGGTGAAAACCACCGTTAAACCCTTGGCGCGCTTGCGGTATGACATCTCCGCGACCAGTTTGTCGGCGTTGGTGGTGACCGGTACCGCGACGTCGTAGGAGCTGATGTCCTCAGCTGCGCGCGACACCTTGATGTCGGAGCAGACCGCGAAGGCTCGGAGGTCCAACTGAGTCTGTGCCGTCCACTCGCGCAGAGTCTGGGAGAGCAAAGAGATCGATGGGACGCAGAAGAGGATTCGTGCGTTGCCGGCATTCTCCGTCGCAGTGCGTTCGGCGATCTTGAGCGCCGTGAAGGTCTTGCCGGTGCCGCAGGCCATGATGAGCTTGCCGCGATCGTGGCCCTTCTCGAAGCCGGCGAACACCTTCTCGATCGCCGTGGTCTGGTGCGGCCGCGGCTCGTGCCGAGTTGCCTCGGCGAGGTGAACTTCGACCTCACCATCGACCAGGCTCACGTCCCAGTCGATGGGGGAGTCGGCGATCTCGGCCAGCCCGATGCGCTGCACTGGGATGGTTTGGTCGTCGAGTGTGTCCTCAGCGTTCTTTCCCCAGCGGTCGGTGGTCGAGATGATGATGCGGTTGGTGAACGGCTTCTTGCCTGACGCAGTGAAGAACGAGTCGATGTCTTCTTTGCGCAGAGTGTGGGTCGGTTCGTAGAACTTGCACTGGATCGCCGTGTACTCGCCGCTGTCGCGCTCTCGGGCGACGAGGTCGATGCCAGTGTCAGGCTTTCCCTGACGCCCCGGCCAGTCGATCCAGCGCCACACGGCGTCGTACTGCTGGGAGAGCATAGGGTCGAGTTCGAAGTAGCGGACCATCAGCTTCTCGAACTTGGTGCCACGTTCGGAATTCGACGGCGCCTCACGAAACGCCGCCATCACCTCGTGAATCGAACCCATGCTCCGTTGCCTCCAGTCGATCGGGCCGTCTGTCGCGAAACCCTATCGGGCGGGAGGCTCGCGTCGTGGCACTCGCGCTTCGGTCCAGCGCGTCGCGGAGGGTTGCCCTGCGCTCATCGATCGTGCGTCAGCAGCTGTCCGGCATCGACCCCCAGCACTTCGGCGATATCGAACAGGCGCTCGTACAGAAGGCCGCGCCGCCCGTGCTCGACCTGGATAAGGACGTTGCGGGTGACCCCAGACTCCAACGCCAACGCCTCTTGGGTCAGTCCCTGCTCAATTCGGAGTGCTCTGATTCGTTGGCCCACGGCTTTGCGGTGCCGAGCCCACGACTCCAGTCGACGCGGATCGACTTGAGATGGGCGAGTTGGCACCCACCAAGTACCGATGATGGCTACCAGAAAGTCTGCCCTACTAGTAGTACTTTGATAACGTGGCAGCAGATTCACGTAGGGAGTGGGCCTCGCCGATGGCGATGGAGATTCTCGACGAGATGGTCGCGGTGCTCGATGAATGCGGAGCAGTCCTGTTGATGCTCTCTGACGAGGCGGCGCTCAACCTTGACGAGCTGGGCGAGGTCGTCGACGTCGCTCGCGGCGAAGCCGTTAATGCGTTTGGAGCAGCAAGTCTGTTGAACAAACACGCGCAGTTGAGCGAGGCGTGGACCGATGATCTGTCGCGTCCTCGTGCGATCTACGCTCGACACTCGAAAGCGGTGCGAAACGGCGCGACGCGTGTGAAGCCGGCGGTGCCGACGGTTCGCTTCCCGACGGCTGAGGAGGCTATCGAGGACGTCTTGGATAGTCACCAGCAGTTCAGCGAGACGCGCGCGGAGCGTCCCTCCTGCTCGGCCTTCGCGAAGTCCAAGGGGCGCAGGTGCACGAAGCCTGCAGCGTGGATGGGTCCCAATGAGTTTCTGTCGCATTGCTACGGCCACCTCGACGCGGATGAGCGACGGCAGTACGACGAGCGTCGGGATAGGCAGGCTGAGCAGGAGAGGCTTCATCGGGCTGAGGTGGTGGAGCATCTCTATGAGGAAGGCCGCATGGTTGCTGCGGAGTGGGTCGAGCGTCGTCGGGTTCGATTGGGCCAGAGAAGATAGGCGGCCGACATGAAGTTGTTGCAAGCGACGGCGGCAGCGACCGCACCGGCACCCACTCTACGACCGAGCAGTGAGCAGCTAACACTAGAACGGCAGGACGGGTGTGGACTCGCCGGGTCGCAGATGGCAGGTGTTACGCGGGTAGATCATTGCCTGACTAAAACGCTGGAGATTCGGTCAGTGCAGTACTTCTACCGATTGGCCGCAGGGGGACCGTACTCTCGGGACTAGCGAGTCGCACGCGCGACTTCGAACTCCGACAGACGAAAGGCATCGTCGTGCGCATCCGCGAGGTCCTGGTTCGCTGGTACAAGTCGTTCAACTACGATTACGAGCTGAAGTTCGCGCCGACGTCGAGAAAGAAGGACTGGCAGGCGACGTCCGATGGTTGGCTGCCGCACGTAACAATTAGTCTTGAGCACGACATCACGGCGGTAGTTGGAGCGAACGAGTCTGGCAAGTCCCACCTTCTCGATGCCATCCATATTGTGCTCTCCGGTGACGAACACTCTCGTCGCGACTTCTGTCGTTACTCGACGTTGTTCTCGGTTGAGAAGAACAAGAGACTGTACCCCGAGGTGGGCGCTGTGTTCGCGCTGTCGAACGACGAACGAGCCAAACTCGCCGCTCTGAGGATTCCGCTCTCCAGGAACGACGACCTCATCTTGCTTCGCCCTGAAGCCGGAATCGTGCATGTGCTCAACGCCGACGAGGAGCGGGTTCTCCTTAATGAAACCCAGACCGTCTCATTGCAAGCACTATTGCCGAAAGCCCACAAACTGCAGACGCAGATAGATCTTCCTGACTCGGTGTCACTGGCGTCACTCGCCGGGCTGCAAACCGTTCCGTGTGAGCGGAAACAGCGCTTTGAGTTGTTGCGCTTTTTGGCTGGAGTGAGTGGTCTGGAGGCTCTTAAGGAGCACGCAAGCACCCTGTTCTCCTTGATCGAGCTGGCTCGCACATCGATCAACGACGAGTCCCTGCAGAAGCTGTCAGTTAGGCGACAGCAATTGGGTCAAGACTTGTTGACCAAGATCGCGCGCATTGATCAGAGCGCCTTCGTTGATCTCCTTGATGCAATCGAAGAAGAACGTGAAGGCTTGGTCAACGCGCTCATCCAGAGGATGAATGACTCCATTGCTCGACATCTCAACGTATCGAGGTGGTGGAGTCAGGACGAGGACTTCGCACTTCGTGTGTCACCGCGGGAGCACGAGCTGGTTTTCACGATTCGTGACCGAACCGGCACCGATTATTCGTTCAGCGAGCGCAGCCGCGGACTGACCTATTTCTTGTCGTACTTCGTGCAACTCTGGTCACATGAGCGTCCGCCAGTGCCTGAAGTGCTTCTGATGGACGAGCCTGATGCATACCTGTCAGCCGTCGGGCAGCAAGATCTGCTGCGCATCCTGGAGTACTACGCCCACCCCGACAATTCCGATCGCAGCGACCAAGTCGTGTACGTAACCCACTCGCCATTTCTAGTCAACCGCAATGCCGGTCACCGTGTCCGCGTCGTTGATAAGGGCGCCGGCGATGAAGGTACGCGCCTCGTCGCTGACGTAACTCGCAATCACTACGAGCCGCTACGGACCTCGCTTGGGGCATTCGTGGCCGAAACTGCGTTTATCGGCGGCGACAATCTGTTCGTCGAGGGCATCTCTGACCAAGTGCTGCTCTCCGGTATGAACACCCGACTGCGACTTGCAGGAGCTGCTCCTAGCGCCACCCTGGACTTGAACCAAGTAACGCTCGTGCCTGGCGGCTCGAACATGGCCTACATGTTGTATCTAGCGCGCGGACGAGACCAGTTCAAACCCGCGTGTGCAGTCCTGCTCGACAGTGATGGCGCCGGCCAGGAAGCTCGTCGACAGATCCTGAAGGGTGGTGCCAAAGGTCGTCCTACGGTCTCGAAGGACTTGATCGTGATGCTTGGGGAGGCCGTGCCTGACGCTGTGTCAGTACCTGGCGTGGTCGTCGAGGAGCCTGAGGATTTGGTCCCGCTGCGATTGGCCGGGATTGCAGCGCGTCGCTACGCAACGCACCTTCTCGGATTGAGTGGTGACGAGTCCGCAGCCTTGACTGACGAGCGGATCCTGGCCGGCGTCGCGACTGAGTCATGTTCTCTGTGGAACGCCATCGAGACGGCCTTCCGCTCTGTGTTTGACACTGGCATAGGCAAGGCAGGTTTCGCTAAGGAGTTGATCGGATGTATCAGTGAGCACGCCAATAACGACGTGAAGCTTGAAGATGTTGAGGTTCTCGATTCGAACTTCGCAGCCCTCATCGCAAAGCTGAGCACCACCCTTGCCACGGCACGCGAGACTGAGGCTGCGCGCCGCCGTGATAGGCGCATAGAACAACTCATTACCGAGTTCTTCGAAGCACATCCCGACGGCTGTATCCAGGACCAAGCTCTCGTCATGCTCAGGCGCATCGACGCAGCGGCCGACGATACGGAGATCGGAGACATCATCCGAGCGGGCCTCGCGACCATCAGACGCGACCACCAGCTCGACGAGAATCCCCTGGAGCGGATCGCGAACTTCCCAGTTTTTCGGGCTGAGCTTGAACGCCTGCCCCTGTTGCCGCGTCTCAACAACCAAGGGCGAATGAGCGTCGATGACATCACAAATAGCGAGAACCAGGCAGATGCACTCGCTCCTACAGGAACTCCCGCCGCAGTAGCCGAGTCCGAGGCGGATGAGGTGCCTGCTAGCGGGGAAGCCGTGGCTATTGCGGAAGAGGGCGCACAGGCCGCGGCAATGGCTGTCGAGTAAGTGCTTGGCGGCCGCCGAAGACGCTACCGATCTAGACACGAAGCACTTGCCCAGCATGACCGTCGCGGGATTTCGGGACAGTAGGCGATTCCGCCGCTCAAAGGGTACGAGCCATCAGCGACGCCGGATGTCGGTGCTGTCGCGTTTGCTTTGACCTCGCCATGGACTAGCACTCCCACAGCTGCAAATCAGTTCGTAGCGCCTACACTTGACGGTAGGTGCAGCTAAGGTGCATCTCTATGGACAGGACACCATGACCATCGATCCACACACACTTCACCCAGCCGAGGATGTCCCCTTGGGGAACCTTCCGCCGGCCGATCCGACGTTGCTCGGAGACGCCCCGCTCGAGGTCGCGGTTATCGAGATCCGCTACACCTCGTCCTCCTCCGAAATCTCTCCGGAGACCGCGGCCGCCTTCCGTGACGAGCTTGTGGAGGACACTGGCGTCGATTACCCGAACATCCAGCCCGCAGTCCAGCAGCAGATGCGCATCGACTTTGGGGCCAATGGTGTCTCCCAGGTCGCCGCAGAGTCGCAGGGATGGCAGATTGCGTCGGCAGACGGCACTCTCATCACCCTCATGCCCGATATTCTGATCATGCAGATCAATCGTTACGAGCGCTGGAGCACAAGCGTGAAGCCCCCGTTGACCGTCATCGTCGAGTCCCTCGCCCGGCTGGTCAAGCCATCTCTCGTGCACCGAGTCGGTCTGCGTTACGTCGACCGCTTCCACGACAGCGGGTTTGACTCCGCCGCGGCATGGCACGGCCGGATACATGACACTCTGCTAGGCCCGGTACTGAATCCCGACTTCGGTGCCGGGGTCCAGGCAGCCCAGCAGCAGGTGGAGATCCGCATCGACGACCACCACGGCGCATTGTTGCGTCACGGCCCTGTCCGCGATGACTCCGGCAAATGCGTGCAGTACCTTCTCGACACCGATGTGTTCCGCCACTCCTCATTCACGTTCGACCCAGGGCAGGTCGTCATGTCCGCCGAACGACTGAATCGCACGGCGCTGTCGATATTCCAGTCGTCGGTCACCGACACCTACCTGAAAAAGCTCCGGGCGGGTGGCGAGGGATGACCATCATGCAGCAACAGCCGACCGGTTCTCGCGTCCTCTGGTCACCGACGCAGGTGCGTGAGCGACGCGATGGGCATCCGGTGCCCTGCTATTCCGACTCGTGGTTCAGCACCTTTGTGGAGATCAGTTCGTCACCGGGCCTGCGGGACGCGGTCGTCCACTTCTCCGGCGCGCTTGGTCCCTGCGCCTGGGATCAGGTCCGTGTCGAGGTGTTCAAGGGGCTTGACGGGCAGTTGAATCTCTCGGGCTCGGCTTTGTGGTTGACGGCCCCGTACACCTTTATCGACACTGTGGTGGACACTAAGACCGGCAGCAAGGTCGATGAGACAGCTGATGTCGTTGAGGCGTTCGAGCGCCTCCGCGCCGAGCTGGGTCTCACACAGAAGGAGATGTTCAAAGCGACTGGTATCAGTAAGCGCACCTTCCACTCGTGGTCGGACAAGCCCACCGGGAGCCGTCCTCGCGTCGCCAGCCTGGGGCGGCTGTGGGAGCTGGCGGATGCCGTCGACGACCTGCGCGAGACGCTCGACCAACCGCTGGGCAGGTGGCTGCGCGGAGACAAGAAGCGCATCGGAGCCCTGCTCGACGGCAGGTTCGACGAGCTCGTGGACCTGGCTGTAAACAGGGCGCCATTCCCTCGACGTGAGATCGGCACTTCGGTCTACGAAGGGATCGCTGCTGACGTCGAAACGCCAATCATCCGTGGCTCGGAAACGCTGGTGACCGAGGATGTCGAGGTCGGGTTCGCCCGGTGACGATTGATCGACTTCTGCCGGAGTCATGGGCCCCGGAGACGCTAGTCGCACTTGAGCGGTGGCGGCAGGGGCACCTTATCAAGATGGACCGTGGCGCCTGGTTCGTCCCGACCTGGGTGGACGACCCTGTGACAGGTGAACCATCTGTCGGTGGAGCGGCGGGTGAGGTGCGTGCGCGTTCCGCCCCGCTGAGCGACACTGGGTTCGCGGCGGTGGTCTCACAAACCTGTGACATCGCGGGCGCTCCCGCTCATCGGCACCCATTGGTGCAGGTATGCCCTGTACGCGACATCTCAGCGTTCCCGTCGGAGAAGATTCAGCAGGTCAAGGACTACCAAGTCTCCGAGTACGTCTGGCTCACCCACCCTCCGGTCGAGGGTGCGAGCTGGGCGGTGGACCTGCGCGCGAGCGTCCCAGTCAGCAAGGGGCTACTCGCGTCGGTCGAACCCGTCGATGGTTTCGCCACGATCGCGGACGAGCTGATCCTCGGGCAGCGCTTGGCTAGCAAACTCGCGCGCCCGGCGGTTCATGACGCGCTGGCAGGTCCTGTATTCGAAGCTCTACGCAAGATGCTCTCGAAGGCGAAGAAGTCGCAGGACTGGTGTGACGCGGTTGAGCAGCTTCGGCTGGAGATTGTCGAGGGCACGGCGCTGTACCCGAAGCGGGTACGGCTGCTCGTTCTCACTGATCACCGCTTCGGACCGGCGGAGAGCAAACCACTCCGCGATGAGTGGAAGTCTCACAAGAAGGCGCTGAAGTCGGTCGACATCACCTGGGAGCCGATACGTTTTCTCACCGTGGAGAAGTGCCCGGTGCAGCTTTACCGCGCGACTGTGCCGATCCATGTTCCCACACTCGATCGGCGCCGATTCGACTGAAGGATTTGTCAAAGGCATTCGCTGCTCCCGAGCCGAGTCCGTGGCTTGGCATCGCCACGAGCAGTTGACAAGAGCAATGCCCATAAGACGTCCGGCAGCGGTTGTTTCTGCTGGACAAGTCAGTGGGCGGGGACAGCGTTGCCGGTATGTCATGGGCGATTCACCATTGGAGTTTGCTCATGTCGTTGCTGATCGTTCTTTGACGACCCGAAACGATGTGCTGATAGGCCATTGCCATCCCAGGCGATACGTGGCCGAGCCGGTCCATCAACTCAGCAGTCGATGCGCCAGCCTGAGCAGCGAGGACTGCGCCAGTATGACGAAGCGCATGCACGTGCATCTCCGACTTGGCGGGTGGAAGTGCGGCCTTGAACGCTTTGGTGAACGTCGCGCGAGGCAATCGATCCCCGCGAAAGTTGGTCACCACAAGCGTGTTCGGTTGCTCTTCGACGTTTTTCAAGTGTTGACGAATCGCTGCGGCCAAGTCCGGCGGCACCCACACATCTCGAGTGCCCGCGTCGGACTTGCTGCCCTGCTTGACGACGGGTACGCCGTCGACCAGCGGGGCAGAGCGCCGGACGTGGATCACCATGCCGTCAGGCCCGTCATCGATGTCCTTCACGCGCAGCTCTGATACCTCGGCGTACCGCAAGGCGCACCAGGCCATGATGGGTAGCGCGATCGCGTAGTAGCTGGGCAGCTTGGCAGCGGTCTCGCTGATCTCCGTAGGGGTCAGCAGGATGATCTGGCGCCGGGTAGGCCGTTTTCCGTAGCGCTTGAATCGGGGATTATCGGCCGGGTTGCTCGTGATGATTTCGCGCTCGACGGCCTCCTTCAGCAGGGACTTGAGCAGATTCCATGCGTGCGCGCGGCTCGCTTCGTGTTCGACGCCGAGGTTCCGCCACCACTCCTGGAGGTCGTCGGCCGTGATGTCGCGGACAACGAAATCGCCGAGGCCCGGCTCAATGCGCGTTTCCCACAGCCTCTTGTAGTTGGACCGGGTCGTCGGCTCAAGCCGCCGACCAGCGAGTGCGTCGTCTGCGAAGTCTCGCAGACGAATTGATGACCGAGCCGCGGCCTTGGCACGTTCGGCAGGCGGTGTCCAGGCGCCTTGGGCGATTAGCTGCCGTTCCTTGTGGAGCCAGGCCTCAGCGGCCATACGCGTATCGAACGTCTTCGGCGCGTTGAACCGCGTCAGGGTGCCATCGTGGATGTGCATGTACGAGGCCGCGAAGCGGCAACTCGCCGAACGTGGCGCACGGACGTAGCCCCAACCGCGTCGTCGGCGCTTACTCGGCAAGGCTTGTCCTCCGCATCGTCACCCATGCGTCACGGTGCGCACTTGTGCTCACTCATGTCGATATTGTGGCTGATATGGATGGGAGCGCGTGGATGCTTGCACTGGTCAGTGCTCCGGGCTAGAGTCGCTCTCACCGGGCAATATGCACACTAAGTCGCCTGGTGACACAAGTGAATGGGTCCTCAAGTGCAACCAGGTTCGAGTCCTGGTGGGGGAGCCCTTCACTGCCGACAGCGCTCTCTATTCCGCCCACAGCGCCCTGCCCCTCGCCGACAGCGCTCACCATCGCGCCGACGGCGCTCTGTATTCCGCCGACAGCGCCGAAACCCGCCGCCGTTCGCTCATCGACAGATGTCGGTCGGCGAGGTGTTGCTGCCGATCTTGAGCTTGCGGTACGCCCGAACGCCATTGCACATGCCGATGTCGGAGGCCACCAGCGTGTATCGCGAGCCGGGGCCAGTCGTGGAGCAACCGATGCCCGTGCCGAACGCGACGTCGTTGCCCCAACCCTGCCAGGTGATCTGATCGATGGAGTTCGAGCAGGAACCCAGCGAAATCGAGCTGGGTTGGGCTGTGCCATAACCGGTTTCATTCTCCGACCCGGCTGCGCCGAGCACCACCGCCGATGCCGCCGGGGTCGAAGTCGGTGCCGCCGTCTGAGCGCTCGCCCACGACTGTGGCCCGATCCCGATCGCCGACTCCTCGGTGACCACCGCGCCGTTCTGGATCACCTGGAAACCGGTGCCGGTGATCACATAGCGGGCACTGTCGGCGACGTTGACAGCCACATAGCCGGTGCCTTGGGGGTACACCTCGTAGAGCTCGATGTTGGCGCCGTCGGCGATCCGGTAGCCGCGGTAATAGAGCCGGTTGATCTCACTGCGGCACACGACCAGTGCGGACTTGGCGGTCCGCATGTACATCTCGGCACGGTCGGTGCCACGGCCCCGCGCTTTGCCGTTGTAGGCGGTGAAACCCTGCACATCGACGTCGCTCGCCGGTACGAGCGGCACAGTCGTCGGCGTCGTGGCGGTTGGTGGTGCTCCAGTCGAATGCGCCGACGTCACCGACGGTGGGGAGCCGCTGGGTGTCCCCGACGTCGTGCAGCCGGTCAACGCCACTGCCGTCGCCGCGCAGAGAATTGCACCCGCGATTGCGAGTCTTCTCATGGTCTCCCACCTCGAGCCGATCGGTGTTTGGTCACGAATGAATAGCACGCGACCGGGCTGCCCGCGGTACGCATGCGGCGCCAATATCGGCAATCCACCCGAACGTATGACACCCCCGGGCGTATGAACGGCCGAATCTGCTGCGCCTCATCCACAACGCAAGGTCGGTGAATGCCGAAACCGTTGACAATCTCTACGGATATGAATACTGTGTGCTCCACTCACCAACTATCTACATGCATAGGTAGTTCACACACGCGATGCAGCCCATCGCACGAAGGACACGCCATGACCGATCTCGGCCCCGCGGGAGCCACCGCGAAGAACATGCAGTTTCCGCTCAACGCCTGGTACGCAGCCGCCTGGGACCACGAGGTCGGCTCGACGCAGATCCTGGCTCGCACGATCGCGGGCAAACCGCTGGCGCTTTACCGCACCGATTCCGGACGCCCGGTTGCGTTGGCCGACGCGTGTTGGCACCGCCTGGCGCCGCTGTCGATGGGCAAGCGGATCGGAGCCGAAGAGATCCAATGCCCGTATCACGGACTGCAGTACAACGCCGCCGGTCGCTGTACGCGGATGCCCGCCCAGGAGACCATCAATCCGTCGGCGATGGTCGCGTCGTACCCGATCGAGGAGCGCCACCGGTACCTGTGGGTGTGGCCCGGTGACCCGACCCTGGCCGACCCGTCAACGATCCCGGACATGTTCCAGATGGATTCGCCGGAGTGGGCCGGCGACGGTCTGACCATCGACGTACGCGCCAATTACCAACTCGTGGTGGACAATCTGATGGATCTCACGCACGAGGAGTTCGTCCACTCGTCCTCTATCGGGCAGGATGAACTCAGCGAATCCGAGTTCATCACCACCCACGACGAGAACACGGTCACCGTGACCCGGTGGATGCACAACATCGACGCCCCGCCGTTCTGGCTGAAGAACATGCGCGACAAGTTCCCCGGATTCACCGGCAAGGTCGATCGTTGGCAGATCATCGAATTCCAGGCGCCGGGCACGATCCGCATCGACGTCGGAGTCGCCAAGGCGGGCACCGGGGCTCCGGAAGGCGATCGCAGCCAGGGCGTCAACGGATTCGTCATGAACACCATCAGCCCGGTCGATGAGCGCACCGCGATCTACTTCTGGGCCTTCATGCGCAACTATCGCCTCGACAGCCAACTCATCACCACCCAACTACGCGACGGCGTGCACGGTGTCTTCGGCGAGGACGAGGAGATGCTCACCGCGCAACAGGCGGCCATCGAGGCCAACCCCGACCACGAGTTCTACAACCTCAACATCGACGCGGGCGGGATGTGGGCGCGGCGCATCGTTGCCCGGATGATCGAGCAGGAACGCAGCGCCATCATCAACATCGATGCGCTCACCGCCACCGCAGGGCCACGACGATGACGGACAACCAGATCGAATGGCTGCGCGGCCGAGTGGTGTCGAACGTTCCTGCGGCCGAAGGTATTGCGCGAATCGAGATCGTCACCGACCGGCCACATCACGCGCCGCCGGGGGCGCACCTCGACATCCGACTGCCCGACGGCGACACCCGCTCCTACTCGATCGTGCACGGCTCGCCCGACGGAACGTCGGTGACGCTCGGCGTCCGGCGGTCACCGACCTCACGCGGCGGCTCGCAGTACATGCACGGCTTACGCGCCGGCGACGAGGTCGAGATCACCGCACCCCTGCAGAACTTTCCGCTGCGCGTCGGCGCGCAACGTTATGTGCTCCTCGCCGGCGGCATCGGGATCACCGCGATGGCGGGAATGGCCGCGGTGCTGGCCCGACTCGGTGCCGAATACGAGATCCATTACGTCGGCCGAAGCCGCCGGGTGATGGCTTTCCTCGACGAGCTACAGGTGCTCCACGGCGACCGGATCACGGTGTACGCCAACGACGAAGGCGCTCACCTCGACGTCGCCGACGTCGTCGACGATCTCGACGAGAGCGCCGAACTCTACATGTGCGGACCCATTCGACTCATGGACGACACCCGCCGCCGTTGGCTCGCCCGCCGACTCCCACTGGCGAACCTGCGGTACGAAACCTTCGGCAACAGCGGCTGGTTCGACCCCGAACCCTTCGAGGTCGCCATCCCGAGCCTCGACTTCCGCACCACCGTCGGTACTTCCGAGACCCTCCTCGGTGCCCTCGAGCGCGCCGGACTCGACGTCATGTCGGACTGCCGACGCGGCGAATGCGGCCTGTGTGAGTTATCGGTTGTCGAGGTGTCCGGCCGGATCGACCACCGCGACGTCTTCTACAGCGAGAAGCAGAAGACCGACGCAAAACGATTGTGCGCATGTGTATCCCGGGTCGTAGGTGGCGGATCGACGCCGATCCTCACCCTCGAGAAACCCTGAACGCCAGGGCCTGGAACCCTTTTCGCCCACCACGACCGATGGAGAACAGTCATGTCTACTGCGACCCTCGACCCCCGACTCGTCGTCGAACAACACCCCATGAGATTTCGACAATGGATCTGCGTGGCACTCATGGTCGTCCTGAATGCGCTCGACGGATTCGACGTCCTCGCCAGCGCTTTCGCGGCGCCGGGCATCGCCAAGGACTGGGGGATCGCCCGGGGTGAGCTCGGCGTCATCCTGTCCGCAGAGCTGATAGGTATGGGCATCGGGTCCGTCGTGCTCGGCGGACTTGCCGACCGACTCGGCCGCAAACCGGCAATCCTGTTGTGTCTGAGCGTGATGTCGGTCGGCATGTTCCTCGCGGCAACCGCCGACGGGGTCGCCTTCCTGGTGGCGGTCCGGCTGATCACCGGCCTCGGTATCGGCGGCATGCTCGCCGCGATCAACGCGGTGACCGCCGAGACGTCGAGCGCCAAGGGCCGCAGCATCGCCATGTCGGCGATGGTCGTCGGCTACCCGGTGGGCGCGGTGATCGGTGGTCTGGTGGCGCAACACTGGTTGCTGGTGGCCTTCGACTGGCGTTCGGTCTTCGTGTTCGGTGCCATCGTGTCTGCGGTGATGATCCCGCTGGTGCTGCTGCTCGTGCCCGAGACCCCCGCCTACTATGCAGCACGACGCCCCGACGACGCGGTGCGCAAGATCAACCGGAGCCTCAAAGCGCTGCAGCTTCCGCTCATCGACGCTCTGCCCAAACGCGTTACCGCAGCCGAGAAGCCACGGGCTCTGGATCTGCTGCGCAAGCCCGGTCTACGGCGCACCACCGTGTTGCTCGCGCTCGGCTACACCTTCCACACCATCACCTTCTATTACGTGTTGAAGTGGGCCACCCAGATCGTCGCCGACCTCGGGTACTCGCCCGCACAGGCGGCCGGCGTACTCACCTGGGCCAACGTGGGTGGAGCGATCGGCTGTCTCATCTTCGGAATCGCCATGCGCTGGTGGGACATCAAGATCCCGCTGGCACTGTCCCTGATTCTCGGCGCATTGCTGGTCTTTGCCTTCGGCATGGGCAAGGACACCCTGCTCGGCTGGCAGGTCGGCGCGCTGCTCGCCGGGATGTTCACCAATGCGGCCATGGTGGGCTATTACTCGGCGTTCGCACGGTGCTTCCCGGCATACGCCCGAGCGACCGGCACCGGAATCGCCCTGGGCGTCGGACGATTGGGTGCGGCGAGTTCGCCGTTGCTCGCGGGCTTGATGTTCCAGGTCCTCGGCGACCAGAGTCTGCTCCAGGTGTCGGGGATCATGGGGCTGGGATCGCTTGTCGCGCTGTTACTGCTGTTCGCCCTACCGATGCGCGACGCCGACCGGGCGATGGCCGAAGAGACGGAGGTTCGCCTACCCACGAAGTCCGCCGAGCCGGCTTGAGCGGGCAACGGGTTGCGACGGCGTGGACTCGGTTGCAGCGGACTCTGCCATCGCCGCGCATCGGCCAAACTCGGGTGTAGCGTCCACTCATGAGCGAACGAGAGCCGTCCGGCCCCGCCCTGCGCTACGGGATCGACGCCATCTATGTTCCGATCGTCCTCGGTGCGGCGACGGTCGTCCTCGTCGTACTCGGCATCGTCGGATCCAATGTCTGGTTGGTCGTGATCGGACTGTTCTTCTTGGCCCAAACGGCAATGTATCTGTACACGACGCTCATCGGGAAACATCAAGTGTGGAGCGGGTTACTGGACCGGCTTGGCCTACAGGGACCCGAGCACGTACTGGATCTCGGATGTGGCCGCGGCGCGGTCCTGGTCGCGGCTGCTCGTCGGCTGGACTCGGGCTCGGCCACCGGAATCGATCTATGGCGATCGGTGGACCAGAGCGGCAATGACCAGACGCGCACCCACATGAACGCCGAAGCCGCGAGCGTCGGTGACCGCGTCACACTCGATACCGGCGATCTGCGTTCGTTGCCCTATCCCGATGCGTCGTTCGACGTCGTCGTGAGCTCCCTTGCCATCCACAATATTTCGGGCATCCAGGAGCGCTTGCGTGCCATCGATGAGGCGGCGCGGGTCCTGCGACCGGGAGGGCGTCTCTGTATCGCAGACATTCGCAGCGTCGGCAAATACGCCCAACGCCTACGTGAACTGGGCATGGTCGAGGTGAATGTCCGACGGATCGGTCCGAACGGTTGGTTCGGCGGGCCGTGGGAGGCGATGACGTCGGTCACCGCCGCGCGGCCGAAGTGATTCGCGGACCGGAGTGACCGCGCTCGTGTGGCGGTGCAGCGTCAGAGCACGGCCATGCCGAGGCGCTCGGCGCGGGCCACCAATGCCTTGGCTCGCACCAGATTCGGAAGATCGCTGCCGTCGGTGACGTGCTGTCCATCACCGAGATGGTCGATGAGGCGACGGGCATGCGCGAGCTCGGTGTCGGTGGGACTCAACACGGTGTTGATGACCCCGGCATGGTCGGGACGAAGGCACAGCCGGCCGGTCATTCCCATCGACGCCGCATGTGTGGTGTCGGCGTGCAGGTCGTCGGCGTCGGCTGCCCGCGTGGGCCCGTCGATCGGCCCCGGTAACCCGGCCACCCGAGACGCGATCACCAGGCGAGCTCGCGGATAGGCAAGGGCCATCGGATCATCGGCCATACCGGTATCGCGGCGGAAGTCGCCGGACCCGAAGGCCAGGCGCACACACGACGGGTGCCGGGCGATAAGGGTGGCATCTTCCACCCCGGCTGCGGACTCGATCAGCGCGACCACGGGCACACCAACGCCGAGACGGCCGGCTGTTGCCGCCACATCGTTGGGACTCTCGCATTTGGCGAGAACGACGCCACGCAGCCCGGATGCCCCGGCGAGAACGACCATGTCGGCGGCCCAATCCGGGGTTCCCGTCTGGGCCACACGCACCCAGGCGCTTGTCGAGCCGAGGAATCGGCGGACTGCCTTCCGTCCTGCCTGCTTGAGTGCGGCGGCCAGACCGTCCTCGAGGTCGAGGATGACCGCATCCGCGTCGGATCGCAGTGCGGCGTCGATCAGCTCGGGCTGGTCGGGTGTTGCCGGGGTCAGCAGCCAGCTGCGGGCGATGTCGAGATCGGGGCGGGCTGTCGGGTCGAGGGTCGAAGCGGTGGTGTCGAACGCCATGTGTCCTGCCTTTCCGTTGACGTGCCCATGGTTGCGCGCCGACGCCTGTCGGCCAAGGTTGTTGTCATTGTGTTCACCATCCGAACCGACGTGCGGATGAGACCTCGGTCACTTTCGCGTGCTCATTCCGGCAATCCGGTCGACTAACTCCCCGATTGCCGAAAGTGCAGGCAAGGGGAGGTGGGCAATCGTGAAGTGGGGACACAGACGTGTGGAGGTGTCGATCGGATCGGCACGAATCACCGGGCCGTGGGCGTATCTCGTCCGCACGTTGTTGTTCGTTGTCGGCTGTGGGCTTCTCGCGGTAGCACTCGCGCATACCGGCGACCTCGGAACGTGGTCACAGCGATGGGGCGTCATGCCGGTGGCGACGGTGTTCGCGCTGGTGCTCGTGGTCGGCGTTATTTTGTTCTATCTCGGTGCGGTTGCCATCGTCGCCTGGCTGATCGGCTGAGCCAGACCCGCCGGGTCCAGGGGCTCACGCTGACACACCGGCCTGAGCACCAGGCCCGTCGAGACCCAGCGAACGCGCGGTGGCGGCAAGTGCGTCATGGACCCCGTCGATAGTCCGCGGCGGATTCGACTGTGCGGGAACGGCGGCGGTCATCACCTCGTGCCACAGCTCACGCCAGTGGTCGGGGAATGCGCGCCGCAATACCTCGATCATGATCGGCACGGCGGTCGACGCCCCGGGAGAAGCGCCGAGTAAACCCGCGATCGATCGATCCGCGCTGACGACGAGTTCGGTGCCGGTCCGCAGTACTCCGCCCCGATCCGCATCCGGGGTGACCAACTGTGCGCGCTGACCTGCCGCGATCACGTCCCAATCGGCGGGATCGGCTCCGGGGTAGAAGCGCTGGAGTTGCGCGAATTTGGTCGACTCACGGGCGATCAGCTGCGATACGAGATATCGCACCAGCGCGAGATTGTCTCGGCCGGCGGCACTCAGCGTTCGCAGGTTGTGCCACCGCAGTGTCGCGAAGAAGTCGGTCCAGGCGCCGTGTGCGAGAAGCTTGGTGCTGAAGGTGGCGTACGGGCCGAACATCAGATAGGGCGTGCCGTCCACGACGCGTTAGTCCAGATGGGGAACCGACATCGGCGGGGCGCCGAGCGGTGCCTGGCCGTACACCTTGGCCCGATGCTGTTGAACCACCGACGGGTTCGCGCACCGGAAGAACGCCGCGCCGACCGGTAACACTCCGTAGCCGCGGACCTCGTCAACGTGTGCGCGCTGCAGCAACGTCAGTGCCTTTCCGCCCGCGCCGACGAAGACGAATCGCGCGGTGATCTCGAATCGTTCACCGTCAGAGGTCTGTCCGCGAGCTTTCCACCCGCCCTGGGAATTCCGACGCAGCGTCCTGATCTCGTGATCACAAAGCACCGTGCCGCCGGTGCGCGTGCTCACGGCGAACATCTCGCGGGTCAACGCGCCGAAGTCGACGTCGGTGCCGTCGGCGACCCGCGTTGCCGCGACGGTTTCCTCGGAGTGGCGGTCGGCCATCACCAACGGCGCCCACCGCGCGATCTGCGCGCGGTCTTCGCTGTACTCGATGCCGGCGAAATATGGTTGCCGCTTCAGGGTTTCGTACCTGCGCCGCAGATAGGTGATGTTGCTTTTTCCGAATACCACATCGAGATGCGGTGTTGCCGAGACGAATCGGGACGGGTCGACGAGTCCATTGTCGGCCAGGGACGACCACCATTGCCGGGTCGCCAGGAACTGCTCTGCGATACCGACCGCGTTCGCCGGATCGTTGGGGTCCGGCATGTAATTGAGTTCGCAGTATCCGCTGTGGCCGGTACCCGCGTTGTTCCAGGCATTGCTGCTCTCCTCGGCCACGCCCGATCCACGCTCCACAACGGTTGTCCGCCAATCTGGTTGGAGAACGGCGAGCATCGATGCGAGCGTGGCACACATGATTCCGCCGCCGATCATGAGGATGTCGGTCGGCGCGAGGGTGCGATATCGGTGACTGAACATGATGTCCTTCCGTGGTATCGGCTCAGTGTGGGCCGCAGCTGATCGATGCGTCCAATGATTGTTCGGCACGATATGATCGGAAAATGGATGAATTGGTTGAGGCGCTCGCGCCCTGCCTTCGGGCTCTCGACGAACTCGACGCGCAGGCCGGACATATGACGCGCGCGGCAACGTCGCTGGGTATCCCGCAGTCATCGATGAGCCGCCGAATCCACGCTCTCGAGCGGGAGCTCGGCATGGACCTGGTTGTTCGAGAGGGGCGGACGGTCACGATGACCCCGCGCGCACGCGAACTCGCCACCAGGATGCGGCCGATACTCCGTGAACTCGCCGGGGTGTTGGCCGACACGGTATCGGCGGCCGACGCCGACCGCGGGACAGTGCGATTCGGTTACCCGCTGACGCTGGGATCAGGCACGATGCCCGAGATCCTTTCCGCGTTTCGTCGTCGGCACCCGGGCGTACACCTGCATCTCAAGCAGGCCCACGGCCAGGCGCTCGTGGATGACCTGCAGTCCGGAGAACTCGACCTCGCGGTGGTGATTCCGCCACCGGAGAAGTTGCCGCACAGACTGATCGGCCGCCAGAGCATCGTGATCGTCGTTCCCGACGACCATCGGCTGGCTCATCACCGACGTCTGCGCATCAGCGCGCTCAGTGGAGAGACCTTCATTGCCAACCCACCGAGTTACCACCTGCGACGAATGACCGAGGAGATCTGTCGGACCGCAGGGTTCGAACCGCAGGTCGCGATCGAGATCACCGAGTTCTCCTCGATCGTCGAGCTGGTCTCACGCGGCCTGGGGATCTCATTGCTGCCGCGGGGTATGGCCGGTACCGGAATGGTCGAAATAGCGCCTATCGGGGGAATTGAGCGAGATGTCGCACTCGTGGTGGGTGCGGCCGGCGAGACCGCAGTGACGACGACGCTGCATGACTTCCTGCGCGAGGCGCTTCGATCCACCCCGCTGTAGTGCGGCTACCGGGTTGCCGTCCCACGATATGAAATGCGTTGGGTTGCCAAGTCGGGCGACGGCGGGCAGACTGCGAAACACTGACCACGGGCGCCCGGCGGGCGCGGGAGGGAATGTGCCGCATGGCCGATGCGCACCAACAGTGCAGGTCATCGGCGTTCGCGTCCCCGCTGAGCAGGCGCGGGTTCTTGTCGTTGTCGGCTGCTGCGGGCATGGGAGTGGTTGGGGCGTCAGCTCTGTCGGCGTGTGCACCGAGTGCCGGTTCGGGATTGGCGGACTCGCCCAACACCATTCGCGCGGCCATCGCAGGCGAGCCCGATCAGCTCGACCCGCACAAGACCAGCTCGTATTTCTCCTTCGAAATCCTCGAGAATGTCTTCGACACCCTCGTCGAGCCGAACGAGCAACTGCAGATGGTGCCCGCCCTCGCCCAGCGTTGGGAGGTCAGCCCGGACGCCACCCGATGGACGTTCATCCTGCGGCCCGGGGTGCAGTTCCACAACGGTGATCCGCTGACCGCCAACGACGTGGTGTACTCCTATCGCCGGATCATCGACCAACAGCTCTCCAGCTCATGGCGATTGGAGAACGTCGCCACCGTCGAGGCACCGGATGCGCAGACCGTCGTCCTCACGACCAGATCGCCGAGCCCGAACCTGCTCGCCAACATCGGTGGGTTCAAAGGCATGGCGATCGTGAACCGCCGCAATGTGGAATCCGGGGAGATCACCACCCGACCGATCGGCACCGGCCCCTTCGCCTACGAATCCGGCTCGCCCGGAACATCACTGGTCCTCAAGGCTCGTCCCGGACACTGGTCCGGCGGCCCGCACGTGGACGGCGTCGCCTTCAGTTTCATCTCCCAGGGCACCACCGCGGTCTCGGCCGTACGCTCCGGCGAGGTCGACTGGACCGATTCCATTCCTGCACAACAGATCGGCATCCTGCGCAACGACGACGCGCTCACCGTCGGCACGGTCGTCGCCAACGACTACTGGTACGTGGCCATGAACTTCGCGAAAGCACCGTTCGGCGACACCAGGATTCGGCAGGCGGTCGCCTACGCCATCGACCGGCCGTCGATAGCGCAGGTCGTCGGCTACGGCACCGCCACCCCCAACCAGCTCGCCATCCCCAAGACGAGTCCGTGGTTCACCGAATACGACCGGTACACCGCCGGCCTGACACGCGACGCGGCCCTGGACAAGGCGCGCGGGTTGCTCCGAGCAGCCGGTCACCGCTCACTGCCCATGGGCCTGATGGTCACCACCGAGTACCCCGAGACCGTCACCGCCGCCCAGGTCGTCGCGTCCAATCTCGCCGACGTCGGAATCGACGTGACCATCGAACAACTCGACTTCGGGGTGTGGCTCGACAGGCAGTCCCAGGGCAAGTTCGACGCATTGCTCCTCGGGTGGCTGGGCAACATCGACCCCGACGACTACTACTACGCCCAGCACCACACGGGCGGCACGTCCAATTCCCAGAAGTATTCGAACCCGGCAGTCGATCGCCTCCTCGACGCCGGTCGCACCGAACTCGACGTCACCCGGCGCAAGTCGATCTACGCCGACGCCGCCACCCGCATCGCCGACGACGTCAGCTACCTCTACCTCTACAACCCGTCGGCCACCCAGGCCTACACCACGGCATTGCTCGACTACACGGTGCGCTCGGACAAGGCCATCCGCTTCCGCAACGCGCGCCTGGACAGGAGCCGCAGACAATGAACGGATTCGGTTGGCCCCTGGCACGTTTCATCCTGCTGCGCCTGCTCTACTCGGCGATCGTCCTGCTCGGGGTGATCATCGTGGTGTTCTTGCTGATCCAGGTGGTGCCCGGCGACCCGGTGCGCATCGCGTTGGGCACCCGGTACACCCCGCAGGCCTATGACGCCCTGCGGCACGCCTCGGGTCTCGATCAGCCCGCGTTGACCCAACTCGTCCACTACATCGGCAACGTGTTCACCGGCGATCTCGGCGTGAGCTTTCGTGACAACGAACCGGTGACCACCACACTGCTGCAACGACTGCCGGCCACGATCGCGCTCGCCCTGTCGGCCATCGTCGTCGCGCTGGTGATCTCGATCCCGCTGGGCACGTGGGCGGCGATGCGCGAAGGACGGATCGCCGACAACAGTATTCGCGTTCTGTCGCAGTTCGGCATCTCCGTCCCCGACTTCTGGATGGGCATCCTGCTCATCGCCGTCTTCTCGACCGCACTGGGATGGCTGCCGTCGGCGGGCTATCGCCCGTTGTCGGCGGGATCGGTGCCGTGGCTCGAGCACATCGTGTTACCGGCGATCACCGTCGGGGCCGTCACCGGCGCCATCATGACCCGGTATGTACGCACGGCGGTGCTCGAGGCTGCCAACGCACCCTTCGTCGTCACCGCGCAATCCAAGGGACTCGGTCGCCGCCGAATCCTGGTCGCTCACATCGGCCGCAATGCGCTGGTGCCCGTGCTGACCATCTCCGGTATCCAACTCGCGGCGCTGCTCGGCGGTGTGATCGTGGTGGAGGTGGTCTTCGCCTGGCCGGGCTTGGGTAAACTCGTCTACGATTCCGTCGCCGCCCGCGACTACCCGATGTTGCAGGGCGCCATCCTGCTGATCGCGGCGATCTTCCTGATCGTCAATCTCGTCGTCGACGTGCTCTACGCCATCATCGACCCGAGGATTCGGCTCTCATGACCCTGACCGAGCCCACGGCCGCTCCGGCCGGAACACCGGTGTCGACGGATTCGGCGTGGCGGTTGTTCCTGCGCAATCAAGCTTCGGTGGCAGGCGTGATCGTGCTCGTCGTGGTCATCGTGTGCGCGATCTTCGGCCCGCTGATCGCGCCCTACGGCGCCAACGACATCAACGTGCCCGACGCGTTGTCCGCGCCGAGTGCCTCGCACCTGTTCGGCACCGACGACCTCGGCCGCGACGTGTTTTCCCGAGTGGTTCTCGCCGCATCGGTCAGCATGCGGGTAGCCGTTGTCGCCGTGGCCATCTCGTTGATCGTCGGCGTCGTCCTCGGCATGTTCTCCGGATTTGCCGGCGGCGTGGTCGACACCGTCTTGATGCGAATCGTCGATGTGATGTTCTCCTTCCCGGTGATGCTGCTGGCGCTCGCGATCGTCGCGATCCTCGGGCCGGGCGTCACCTCGGCGATGGTGGCGATCGGCATCGTCTACATCCCGATATTCGCGAGGGTCGCGCGCGCCGACACCCTTCGGGTACGACAGACGCAGTACGTCGCCGCAGCCACGACGATGGGGGTCTCGACCCCGCGCACCCTGTTCTCCCATGTGCTGCCCAACATCTCGGGCCCGGTGGTGGTGCAGACGTCGATCTCGCTGGCGTTCGCGATCCTCTCCGAGGCGGCCCTGTCATTCCTCGGATTGGGGGTGCAGCCGCCCGAACCGTCCTGGGGTCGAATGCTCTTCGATGCCCAGGGATTCATCACCAGCGCCTGGTGGATGGGAGTCTTCCCCGGGTTGGCGATCCTGCTGACGGTATTCGCGTTCAACCTCATCGGCGACGGTGTGCGCGACGTCCTCGACCCACGGCAGCGAACCCTGCTGCGCAACCGCGGCTCTCGGCGATCGCGCCGCCGCACGGCCGTATCACCCGCGCCGCCACCGGCCGGTCGCCGAAACGACTCGAGCACGGCCGACTCCGGCCCCCAGGATGCCGGGTCCGCCCCGGTACTGGCCGTCACCGACCTCGTCGTCGGGGTGGGCCCCAGGGAGATCGTGCACGGCGTCGGTTTCAGCGTCGCCAAGGGCGAAACCCTCGGCATCGTCGGCGAATCCGGATCGGGCAAGTCCTTGTCGGTGCTCTCGGCCACCGGCCTGTTCGACGCGCCGAGTGCCTACATCACCGGTAGCGCGCGCATCGGCGACACCGAGGTGATCGGCGCCTCCGACGCGGTGCTGCGGTCGGTGCACGGAGCGCGTGTGGGATTCGTGTTCCAGGACCCGTCGTCGAGTCTCAATCCGCTGCTGACCATCGAAGAACAACTGACCGAGGGGCCCCGACGTCACCTCGGTCTCAGCCGGTCGGCGGCCCGCGAGCGGGCGCTGAAACTCTTGCGGGATGTGCACCTACCCGACCCGGAAACGCGGCTGCGGTCCTACCCGCACCAGTTGTCGGGCGGGCAGCGTCAGCGCGTGATGATCGCAGTGGCACTGGCGTGTGACCCCGACGTTCTCATCGCCGACGAGGCGACCACCGCCCTCGACGTCACCACCCAGGCCCAGATCATCGATCTCGTCGCCGACCTGCAGCGAGAGCGCGGAATGGCGGTGGTGTGGATCAGTCACGATCTTGGTGTCATCGGCCGGATCGCCGACCGCGTCATCGTGATGCGATCGGGTGCCGTGATCGAAAGCGGCGCGGTCGCCGAGGTCTTCGCGCACCCGCGTAACGATTACACCCGTACACTGCTGGATTCGCGACCGCTGCTCAGTCGGGTCGCCGACCGCGCCGAACCCGAATCGGCGGTGGTGGCCGAGGAATCGCCGATCGTCGCGGTCCGCGGGCTCGGGGTGGACTTCACGGTGCGACGCAGTACCGGGCGCGAAACCCTGCACGCGGTACGGGATGTTGACGTCGCGGTCGCCGCCGGCACCACACTGGGCATCGTCGGCGAATCCGGGTCGGGCAAATCCACGATCGCCGGCGTGCTCAGCGGACTCGTCACCAGTGGTGCGGGCACCACCGTGCGCGGCAGCATCGAGGTCGACGTCGACGGACGTGCCATCGACGCCGTCGGGGTCCGCGGCGCCGACGCCGCGCTTCTGCGCCGGCAGGTGGCGATGGTGTTCCAGGACCCGGGTGCCTCGCTCGATCCGCGAATGACCGCGCTGGCCTCGATCGCCGAACCGCTGCGCACACACGGACTGGTGTCCGGGCGTGAAGCGCTGCGTACGCGTGCCGAACAACTCCTCGCCGACGTCAGCCTCGACTCCTCGTTCCTGCGTCGCTATCCGCATGAGATGTCCGGCGGGCAGCGCCAACGAGTGTGTTTGGCAAGGGCTCTCGCCTCCGACCCGCAGGTGTTGATCCTCGACGAATCCACCGCCTCACTCGACATGTCGGTGCAGTCGGCGGTACTCGATCTCCTGGCGCAACTACAGCGGGAGAAGAATCTGACCTACCTGTTCATCGCGCACGACCTCGCCGTCGTCGAGCAGATCAGCGATACGGTGGCGGTCATGCAGGACGGTCGCGTCGTCGAACATGGCCCGGCGTCGCGGATTCTGCACGATCCCGAAACCGAGTACACCCGCAAGCTGCTGGCGGCGATCCCGCCGGAGACACCGCAGCGCGCCTGAGAATCGGCCGGGAAGGTGCTGACAGAGAGACGCGGACACGTTCAGGTTCGGCGCCTACCGTGAAAGCCATGACCTCGACGTTGACCAGCGAGCCGGTATCCGGAATTCTCGATCGACTCTACGAGCAGGCCGCACAGGGCGGGCGTCCGTCGGGTCCGCGATCCGCGGGTCCGCCCGCCGAGGTCTCGCCACAGGCGAAAGCCGACGCCGCCGAGGACCGCTACATGGCGATCGCCCGGGACACGGGCATCCTGGCGTACTCGCTGATCCGCTCGGCGCGCCCGGCAGTGGTGGTGGAGTTCGGTATGTCCTACGGCATCTCGGCGCTCTTTCTCGCCGCGGCGCTGCGCGACAACGTCCTGGCCGACCCGGCAGCGGGCGGACATCTCTACACCACCGAGCTCAGTGCCAAGAAGGTCTCGGCCGCCGAGGAGACCTTCGCCGAGGCGCAACTCGCCGATCTGCCATCCTGGCCGGCGACGCCCGCGACACGCTCGAATCGGTGTCCGGGCCGATCGGGTTCGTGCTCCTCGACGGCTGGAAGGACCTCTACGTCCCGGTCCTCGATCTCCTCGAGCCGAAGCTGGCACCGGGCGCGATGATCCTGGCGGACAACACCTCCCACGCCGAGTCGGCGACATACCTCGATCGTGTCCGCAACTCCGGCGACTACGTCGGCGTCGGGCTACCCGCCAAGCACGACGACACCGTCGAACTCAGTTGTCGACTCTGACCCGATCTTCACGGCACGGCGAGGCCAGCGCCATCGAAGCGGTGTCGCCGACGCGGCGGCCACGCTAGGCTCGACCGGTGACCTCCGCAGACGATCGCATCCGGTCCGCGTCCCGCGACATCCACGCCGACGCCGCAACGGTTTTCGCGTTGATCGCCGACCCCGCGCGGCAGCCGGACTGGGACGGCAACGACAACCTCGCCGAACTCGTCGACGGCACACGCATCCACGGCGTGGGTGATGTGTTCTCGATGCGTCTGACCAACGGTCAGGTTCGCGAGAACCGGATCGTCGAATTCGACGAAGACCGCCTTATTGCGTGGAAGCCCAACGAGCCGGGCAAGCCGAGTCCTGGCCACCTGTGGCGGTGGGAGATCGAGCCGATCGACGACGCGTCGGTGCGGGGGACCCATACCTACGACTGGACCGAACTCGACGACCCGGTACGCATGGAGCGTGCCCGGGCGACGACGCCGGAACGGCTACGGGCGTCGATCGATCGGCTCGCCGCGCTCGTCGAGTGATTGCCGGTGATGTTGTGCCCGTGAACCGGGCACAACGTCACCCGCAACGGATGCGCACACTAATCCAGTGCGATAGTCGCCATCAGCGATTGAACATAACGAATATGTGTGGCAGTCTGACGCTGTGGTCGGGGAGGGGCCCCGCCCGGGGAGGATGTCATGGCTGCTCGACGGACGATGGTGCGCACGCTCTCGGGAATCGGTATCGGAGTGATGCTCTCGGCGGGAACCGCCCTCGCCGCCGGAACCGGCCAGGCCGATGCCGCTCCGAACATCCACTGCGCCGGCCAGATCTGCCACAACTACGGTGATCAGATCGGTATCGGGTTCGGGACCTATCAGTGCCCCAACGGAATCCAGTATCCGTCGTTCGCGGTGGTGCCACCGTTCGGCACCGCAGCGGTGTACCCGGCCAACTGTGGCGGCGTGAAGTCGCTCTACTGACGTACCTGTCGGTGACGAAAGGGCCCGTCAGGTCAGCGCGACCAGCAGTGCCACGACGATCACGATGACGGCGAGGAAGACCGCCGCACCCACGATCACGGCCACACGGGTGCCGGTGCTCTGCTGCGGTGGCACCCGAGCCTGGGATTGCGGATGCGGAACCGGCTGCGGCCCAACCGGAAAGCCCAGCTGTGGTGCTCCCATCTGCGGTGCGCCGGTCGCTCCGGCCACCGGCGGGATGTAGGTGACCGGCGGCAATTGTCGGCCCATGGTGACGTGCGGGTTCACCGCCGCCGGTGGGGTCGGCACGGCGCCGACCCCACCGACGCTCGCCGGTGGATTCGGCATCGACGGTGCGGAGGGCATGGGCGGTGCCGCTACGATCCGTCCCTCCAGGGCGTCGGTGGCGGCGTGCGCCAGTTCGCCTGCGGTGACGAACCGTTCGGCGGGATTCTTGGCCATCCCACGTGCGACGACGGCGTCGAAGGGGCTGTGCAGCATAGGCGGCGGCGTGTTGAGGTGTGCGGCGACGAGGACCTGGAGGTCGCCGGCGCCGAAAGGCGCCGAGCCGGTGAGGCATTCGACGAGAACACAGGTCAGCGCGTAGATGTCGGTGGCGGGGGTGGCGATGTTGCCCGCACCGAAGCGTTCGGGTGCCATGTAGGCGAACGATCCGACTGCTGCGCCGGTGTCGGTGAGCCGCGGATCGGTGGTGGTCTGGGCCAACCCGAAATCGACGAGATAGGCGAAATCGTTGCTGTCGATGAGGATGTTGTCGGGTTTGACGTCGCGGTGCACGAGTCCGGCCGCATGCGCGGTGTCGAGGGCGTGCGCGATCTGCTCGATGATCGACACGGCGCGATCGGGTGCCAGCGGGCCCGCGCCGAGGAGCTTGCGCAGATCGCTGCCGCCGGCCACGATTCGCATGTCCAGGAACAGGAATCCGTCGATCTCGCCCCAGTCGTGGATGGGGATCACGTGGGGATCGCTCAACTGCGCCGCCATCCGCGATTCGCGCAGGAACCGCTCGCGGAACAGGGAATCGCCGGCGAACTGCGGAGACAGCAACTTCAATGCGACGGTGCGCCCGCGACGGGAGTCGCGGGCCTCGTAGACCTCGCCCATGGCACCACGGCCCAGCAATCGTTGCAGGGTGTAGTCACCCAGAACGGAGCCGCTGCGGTCGGCGGGGTCGTGCATGCTGCGGTGGTCCTCCTGCTCGCCCGGGCGCCGAGCGGATTCGTTCCGGCGGGACGTCTTCTCGCGGTACGCTACCCGTTCGGTGTCGCGGCCGCGGGCAGGACTCGCGCAACCAGCGCCCAACCGCCGTTCCGGGTGTTTCGGCCGGTCCTCCAATCGGGTCGGAACTCGCAGGGCGCCAACATCATTCGTTGGGAACCGTCGATCGCACCGGCCGAATCCGTGCGGGGAGGCGGGGTCGGTCATACAGACGGCCCGGTCACCCCTGACG